>JAIEDJ010000269.1 GCA_029068025.1 Oscillospiraceae bacterium
CCGGAGCCCCGGGAAGATAAAGCGCTCCTCTGTGCAGTTTCTCGTTCATTTGGCTCATATTTCTGCCCCTTCCTATTTTTCAAGCTTTTCCGCGCGTTCGTTGAGGTTGCTTGCGATATTGCCGGCAATGACCTTTCGGGTGCGTTTGATTGCGCGGGAAAAGCGCTTGGTTTTCGACTTTGAGCTTGCGGTAATGCTCCGTACCTTCTGGATCGAGTCGGTAATGTCCGAAACGGAGGAATATAAGACCTCCTGAATTTTTGTTTCGCGGCACTGTGTGACCCCGCGGCGGCAGTTTTCGATCACGACCTCGTATCGGTCATAAGCGCGCTTGACTGCGTCCTCCCACGACATATAGACCTCGTTCATCGCGTTTTCGCCGATCTGTTTCAATTCGTCAAGGTGCGACGCGGCAAATTCCAGCTCGGCGGTAAACGCTTCCGTTTCATTTTGCGTCAGGATCGCGTTATGCTTGTCCGAAAAATCCTCCGCGGCACAGCTTCCTTCAATCAAAATGCTCGGGAGACCGCAGGCGGCAGCCTCGCGGACGACAATCCCGTTTGTGTCATAAAGGGAAGGGAAGAGGAAAAGATCACAAGCCGTGTAGTAGTACCGAAGCTCCTCGCGGTCGTTGATCGCGCCGATAAAGCAGCAGTTTTCCGCGATTCCGAGGGATTCGGCGTATTGCTCCATTTCCTCCCGGTCGCCGCCGTCGCCGACGATCAGAAATTTATAAGCGATCCCCTTTTCGCTCAGGCGTTTGAGGGAGTCGAAAATCAAGCGCAGCCCCTTATACCAGAACAAACGTCCGACAAATAGAAATGCGGGGAGCCTGTCCGCTAAGCCGTAGTCGACGCGAAGCTCCTCGACGCCCTCCGGCTCCGCTTTTCCTTTTGGGAAATCGACGCCGTTCGGCATGATCCGATATTCGCCTTCATAGCCGATACTGCGCAGATTTTCTCCCGCCCCTTTACTTACCGTCCAGATTTCATCGCAGGTGTTGATGTTCTGAACGATGAATTTGGTGATCTGTGAGACGAGAAGCGGATTTTTAACAATGCGCTTGAGATCCTCGTCAAATTTCGTGTGATAGGTCATGATCAGCGGCGCGTGGTTCTTTTCGCGAAGCGTCCGCCCGAGCACGGTAGAAGCGAATGGGCAGTGACTGTGGATCACGTTAAAATTGCTGTCCTGAAGGCTTTCGAGCATCGACGCGCTGAACGGATAGCCGGCACGGTAGCCGAGCGCCTTCTGTGTGTCAAGGCTCGAATAGCGAACGACCGGAAAAATAAAATCGTCAACAAAGCCGGGAGAGCTCGGCGTAACGACGGTAGCCATCCCAAGTTCCCCTTGGATAATCTCCGCGTAATTGATGACCGCGTTCGCGACGCCGTCGATCAGCGGGGGAAAAGAATCGTTCAGCAGGCAGACGTTGTAATGATTGCGTTCTATTTGAATCACCCCTGTTTTTGGAATTCCTGTCTTATATTACAATATTATACAACGATTTCCTGTAAAAATCAAGAGCGGTTTTACAGAATTTGGGAGAAAATGAGCATTCGCTCAGCCGCTTCGGCAAAAAGCGGGAGGAATCGTCTTTTTCGGAAGATTTTCGCCATCGCATTTATGTTTTCAGCCGAAAGTGCGATGGCGTTTCTATTGAAAATGGAACGGCCTTGATGTATAATGATTCCTAAGATAAATTGGATTATACTCAAAGCTTTATGTGAATGAATACGCACACTCTGCTTGTCCATGCTGATAAGTACATTCGATTATTTCAGCAGGATTCATTTTTTCGATATATGTCAAACATCTGAAAACCATTCCATGACCCACAAAAATGACCTTATCATAATCTGAATATTTATCTGCCACGCGTATCATTCTTTTTCTCATATGACTAAGCGATTCCCACCTGAATTTTTCACCTGGCAGATACTCGCCACTGAATTTAGTAAATTCTCTGGCAAATGCAAAGCTTTCTTCAGATGTTTTATACTGATTGTTCTCATCAGGTATCCATTCATGTAAATCTATATCGACTTCAACCCGTATTCCTGTTTCTTGTGAAATAATCTGAGCTGTCTGCAATGCTCTTGTGTATGGAGAAGACACAATAAGC
>JAIEDJ010000270.1 GCA_029068025.1 Oscillospiraceae bacterium
CCCCGCCAAAGGGCGCTGCCCTTTGGAATCCCGAAAAAGAACTTTTTCTACAGTCTGAGCCCGGAAGTATAAATCTTCCGGGCTTTGTATTTATTTACTTTCACCGTTCTTCAGCGCCGCAAATACCTCCGCCGTTCTCGCGGAGGGTCTTTCAAAGCAGCGCGAGCTTACAAACCGCAGCTTTGTGCCGGTTTCGAGAAGCAGAGTGAGCGTTGCGCTCTCGCGTATCTCCTCCTCGGTAAGCGAATCGTCAACGATCATATACGCGGGAGGGGTCTGCCGCAGCTCCTCCCAGTAGTCCTCAAGCGAAATATAGCCGCTGTGTGTGCAGATGTTCTCGCCCGAGAGCCCGAGCACCGCGCCTTCAAAGGTATCTGCGCCCGCAAAAGTGAGCTTTCCCGTGATGTAAATAAAGCTCTCCATCCGAACCTCGCCGGCTGCCTTCTCCAGCGTCCCTCGCGCTTCGGAGCCTGTCCTTACTGATCTGCGCACTCCGTCCAGACCGGTCTCCTTTCCGTAGAACGCCGCAGAGATCTCACGGTACAGCGCGGAATATCCGTCCACATCAACAGGCACCGGAGCGGAAAGCACCGCGATCCCCGCTTGATTCAGCGCGTAAACCTCACGCTCGGAAAGCGGCGAAAGAGTAAATACCGCGTCGGGCTTCAACTCAATAACAGCGTCTATGTCAGGATTTTCGCTGCTCCCGACTACCTTCGCGGACAGCCCCTCGGGATAGTCGCAGTAGCTGCTTATTCCGAGAAGACAGTCTTTAAAGCCCAGCTCGCAGATTATCTCCGTCGCGGCGGGAGAAAGGCTCACCGCCTTCTGCACAGCGCTCTCCAGCGTCACTCCACAGGAATCGCACGGAAAAAGTACAGGCGCGGGATCCGGGATCCCATCGGACACAACGATCTCCGAAGGCTCCTGCTGAGTGTTATCACAACCCGTAAGCAGCATTACACCACATATCGCGGCGGCCAGTAACTTTTTGGAAAAGATATTCATAGATTCAATACTCCGATTAGTTAAAACTTAATATTCTAAATTCAGCGCGATTCTTCCTGTAAGCCAGTCCACAAACTGCCGCGCGGTTCTGGGAGAACGTCCCGTATGCCTGAGCGCAAACTGCTCCGCAGCAGCAAACAGCTTTTCCTCGGGAACATTCAGACCCGCGTCCTCGGCGAGCTTGCTTACTATGTCGAGATACACGCGCTTGTCCGGCTTTACGAACGTAACAAACAGCCCGAAGCGGTCAGCGAGCGACATACTTTCATCAATAGCGTCCGCGCCCGAGATCTCGCGGTCTGCTGCGGTCTCGCGGACGATCTTGCGGCGGTTTGTCGTCGCGTAGATCAGCACGTTCCCGGGCTTTTGCGACAGCGAGCCTTCCAGCACCGCCTTGAGTATCCCGAAGCGGTCGTCGTTCTCCGCAAAGGACAGATCGTCGATAGTCACAATAAACCGCAGCGGCTTGCTCTTGAGCACCCTAAACAGATCCGGCAGCAGCGCGATGTTGTTCTTAGAGACCTCGACCATTCTCAGCTCATCAAACTCATTAAGGACAGCCTTCACGGTAGCGGACTTCCCTGTTCCCCTGTCGCCGTACAGCAGCACGTTCTGAGCGGGCTTGCCGTTCATAAAGCAAAGGGTGTTGTCGACCACCTGAGAACGCTGAGATTCGTAGTTCTTGAGGTCATGCAGTCTGATGGGATCGGTCTGCTCGATAGGGACAAGCTCACCGTTGTATGTGAACGCCTTGTATTTCGCAAAGATACCGCTTCCGTGCTTTCGTGCGAAGTCGAGGAAATAGTCCGCGTCCCAGTTGAATTCACCGCGTTCATAGTCGGGCAGAGCCTTGAACACATCGTTGTCAAAGCGCCGCGAAAGCTGCTCCTTAAGCTCCGCAGAAGAGGTTTCCGCTATTGAGCGAATAACACCAAGATCGTATTCAACCGCCGCTTTTCCAAGCGGAGCCGAACTGTTGGCGCACTCGCACACTACCGGAGAATCCGAGAAGATCAGCATATCTTTAAGATATTCGGAAAGCGTTTTCCCCACTAACAGCAGCGCCGAGATGATCTGCGAATACGCCTCGGCGCTTTTAGAAGCACTTTTTCCGAAGAGCTTTGAAAATCCGCAGATCACGGGGTCGTCCTTCACGTTAAAGCAGCAAATCCCCGCTATTTTATAATGAAAATCTAACATTGTCATTTACCTCGATTGTTTTTGCAAAATTTCCTCAATAAGCGCGTCCAGATCGGAAAGCGTATTCATCGTACCGAAACGGTTCCGAAACGCCGCCGCGCCGCTTATCCCTTTAATATACCATGCCGCCTGCCGCCGCGCTTCTCTCATTCCCGTGCGCTCACCCTTGTCATCGACAAGCAGCATAATGTGCCGCCGCATTATCTCCATCTTCTTTTCAATAGACGGCTCGGGACGCGGCTCGATGCCGGAATAAAAGTCGCGGATCTGTCCGAAAAGCCACGGCCGCCCGTAGCTCCCTCGCCCGATCATCACCAGATCGCAGCCCGTGTATTCATACATAGCCTTACAGCTTTCCACGCTGTCCACATCGCCGTTTCCGATCACGGGGATCGACACAGCCCGCTTCACATCGCGGATAATGTCCCAGTCAGCCTTGCCCGAGTAAAGCTGCTCCTTCGTTCTTCCGTGAACCGCGACCGCCGCCGCGCCGTTTTGCTCCGCAATGACCGCTATCTCCAAGGCGTTCACCGAGGAAGCGTTCCAGCCCTTGCGTATCTTTACGGTAACGGGAATATCAGTGCTCTCCGCCGCCGCCCTTACGATCTCACCGAACAGTTCCGGTGTTTTCATAAGAGCACTGCCCGCGCCGCCGTTTACGATTTTCGGCATAGGGCACCCGGCGTTTATGTCGATAATATCCGGACAAAAGCGTTCCGCGATCTTAACCGCCTTTGCCATAAACTCGGGTTCAGCGCCGAACAGCTGTACCGCCATGGGACGTTCAGCGTCGGAAACGCGCAGCAGCTCCTCTGTCTTTTCTCCCGTATAGCACAAGCCCTTGCAGCTCGCCATCTCTCCCACACAGTAAGCCGCGCCGAATTCCTTTGCCATAACGCGGTAAGCTGTATCGGCAACGCTTGCCATAGGTGCCAGAGCGGCTGTCTTTTCAATCTTGACGCCGCCGATATTTATATAGTCCAAAATTTTTTACTCGCTTTCGGAAATGTCCTCTATTATCTGTCGTATTTCGTCCGCGCCCTCGCCCGTTTCGGCTGAAAATTCTATGATCGTGATATCCTCGGCGCACGGCAGCTCCGTCAGAAGCGCTTCACGCCGCTGCGCCCGCTGATTTTTCGAGAGCTTGTCCGCCTTGGTGAGCACCACCGCGAACGGGAATTCTCCATCGATCAGAAAATTTATCATCGAAATATCATCGGCAGTCGGCGGATGTCGGAAGTCTATCAGCTGAAATACCAGCGCAAGTTCTCTGTCCGCGCCGAGATATCCGCCGATCAGCTTGTTCCAGCGTTCCTTGTCGCTCTTGGCGACCTTAGCGTATCCATATCCCGGAAGATCTACTATATAAATGCTCTCCAGCTCGTAAAAGTTGATAGTAGCCGTCTTTCCGGGAACTGCCGACACTCTTGCCAGCGACTTCCGATTGAATATCTTATTGATCAGCGACGATTTGCCGACGTTGGAACGCCCCGAAAACGCGATCTCAACGCGCTCTGACGGCGGGATCTGTTCAAATTTTCCGTAAGAAGCAAAAAATTTAGCATTGTTGTAATTAATTTCCGTCACCTCTATCTAAAAAGAAATTTCAAAACCGGCGGGCAAAGCCCGCCTAGCCGGTCCCCCACGGCTACGCTACGCGCCTTCGGCGCTCCGCTCCGCCGCGTGGAACCGCTTTTTGAA
>JAIEDJ010000027.1 GCA_029068025.1 Oscillospiraceae bacterium
ATGCGCAAATTTTCACACAGTTGCCTATATTTTTATAGGAAACTCTGAGCGGGATAATTATTATAGTTTATCGATCCTGTGATCATGGTCTGCGGCCAGCTTTTGTATCTGCGGCAGGATATCACCGCTTACGATAACCAGCGGGACGCTGTCGGAATCAATATCAAAACAGCATAAGAACGCTTTTCCTTCGAGCGCGCGGTTTATATCACCGCACCACTTTCCGACGTCTCCGTTCTCATTCAGATCAACGGCGGATACCGTGTCCTTGATCATATCGTAAGACTTCATCCGTTTGAGAGCCGTGTTGAATTTTTCAAGCTTGCAGCCGCGCTCTGCCTCGAAAACATAGTCCTTCGCCGCCAGCTCGTCAACCAGCGAGATCCAGAACATCGTTTCGTTGTCGACCATGCCTATCACGAGCCCGCGCGCGTCAAAGCGGTATTCGACTTTGATGAAGTACTCGTAGGGTTCGGCGAACGCACCGCTTAAAACTTCGGAAATGCCGCTGCCGGGCGCTGTCAGCTCGGCTATTTCGGCAATGTAGGAATAGCCGCTTTTCTTAGCGCCTTTGCCAAATAATTTATCAAATAATCCCATACCAAACCTCTTTCATACAGCTGTTTTTACATTGCCATAACCATAGGGATAGGTATCTTTCCAAGCGTATCGGTGGTAACGATAGCTACGGGATAACTGTCGCTGTCAATGTTGATATAAATAAGCTTTGCATTATCGCCGAGAGCCTCGTTTATAGCCTTGCTCCATACCTCGATATCGTCTTCCTCGTTGAGTTCGACGGTTTTGATAACGTCCTCGATCAGACTGTAATTATTAGTCTGCTCCAGACCCCAAAGAAAGTCCTCAAGCTCGCACTTCCAGTCGAACTCAAACGCGAATCCGTGTTCCTCCAGCTCGTCCAACATTCCCAGAAAAAGAAATTCGTCCGCGTCAAGTTCATCGTAAGAATCCGGATCATCAAGGCAAATGCCGCGCTCGGAATAGCGCTCTGCGTTTTCCTTAACGTACTTTATCGGGTCGTCAATTGCGGATCCCACCGCTTTAACGATCCCGGGGTCATTCCCCGAGATCAGTTTCGCGGTCTCAAAAATATCCTCGTGATCCTCGCGGTTATAGTCCGCGAAGATCTTTTTTAAAGGATCTCTGTTAAACAAGCCCATGTCAGTTTCCCTTTGTGTAGTTCAGCAGACCGCCCGCGAGCATCATGCCCTTGCCGCGCTCGGAAAGCTCGCACTTCACCTCAAACGAGAAGCCCTTGGTCTTGTTTTCAACGATGATCTTGCCGTCCGTCTCGATTATCTTGCGGATATCCGCGATAACGAGCTTGTCGCCCTGATCGATCTTGTCATAATCGGCTTCGTTCACGAACTCAAGCGGCAGAATTCCGTTGTTGATAAGGTTCTGGCGGTGAATTCTCGCGAAGCTCTTGCAGATGATAGCCTTAACACCGAGATACAGGGGAGCAAGCGCCGCGTGCTCTCTCGACGAGCCCTGACCATAGTTCGTGCCGCCTACGATAATAGAAGTTCCGGCTTCCTTGGCGCGCTTTGGGAACGTCTCATCGCAGACAGCGAAGCAATGCTCCGAAATTGCCGGGATATTCGATCTCAGCGGGAGTATCTTCGCGCCAGCGGGCATAATGTGATCCGTTGTGATGTTGTCGCCGACCTTGAGCGTAACTCCGCTGTCAATAGTTTCCGCGAGCGGCTTGTTTACGGGGAACGGCTTGATGTTTGGACCGCGCAGGATCTCAACATTCGGAGCATCCTCAACAGATGCGGGAGGAGTTACCATATTATCGTTGATAAGGAACTTCTCGGGCATCACATAAGGCGGCATAGCGCCTGCGGTTCTCGGGTCGGTGAACACGCCGGTGACTGCCGAGATAGCCGCAGTCTCGGGAGATACCAGATAGATCTGTCCGTCCTTAGTGCCGCTTCTTCCCTCGAAGTTTCTGTTGAATGTGCGCAGAGAAATTCCCTTGGAATTCGGGGACTGTCCCATGCCAATGCACGGACCGCAAGCAGATTCGAGAATTCTCGCGCCCGCGTCAATAAGGATAGACAGCTCGCCGCCATCGGCGAGCATATTGAACACTTGTTTAGAGCCGCAGGCAATAGCAAGCGAAACGTCCGGGTGAACGGTCTTGCCCTTGAGAATATGCGCTACCTTGCGGAGATCCTGCAAAGAGCTGTTGGTGCAGCTTCCGATACATACCTGGTCGATCTTGATCTTGCCTATTTCCTCGACGGTCTTAACGTTGTCGGGGGAGTGGGGGCAAGCCGCAAGCGGAACAAGAGCCGAAAGATCAATGTCTACAGTCTCGTCGTAAACCGCGTCGGGATCCGCCGACAGCTCGACATAATCTTCCTCGCGTCCCTGAGCCTTGAGGAACTTTAAAGTAGTTTCATCGCTCGGGAAGATGGAAGTAGTAGCGCCGAGCTCCGCGCCCATATTGGTGATGGTAGCGCGTTCCGGAACGGAGAGGTTCTTTACGCCCTCGCCGCAGTATTCCATAACCTTGCCCACGCCGCCCTTTACGGACAGTCGGCGCAGAACCTCAAGGATAACGTCCTTTGCGGATACCCAATCGTTGAGCTTGCCCGTGAGGTTGATCTTAACGATTTTCGGCATGGTTATGTAGTAAGCGCCGCCGCCCATCGCTACGGCAACATCCAGACCGCCCGCGCCCATCGCGAGCATACCGATTCCACCGCCCGTGGGGGTGTGGGAATCCGAGCCGATCAGCGTCTTGCCGGGCTTGCCGAAGCGTTCAAGGTGAACCTGGTGGCAGATACCGTTACCCGGACGGGAGAACCAGATACCGTGCTTCTTGGCAATCGAGCCGATAAAGCGGTGATCGTCAGCGTTTTCGAAGCCGCTTTGCAGGGTGTTGTGGTCGATGTACGCCACGGAGCGCTCGGTCTTAACGCGGTCAACACCCATTGCCTCAAACTGCAGGTACGCCATTGTTCCGGTAGCGTCCTGGGTGAGGGTCTGGTCGATACGAAGTCCGATCTCGGTACCCTTTACCATCTCGCCGTCGACGATGTGCGCCTTGATTATCTTCTCGGTCAATGTAAGTCCCATAATAGTTTTCTCCTTGTTCATAAAAAATTTAAGCCATTTTATATATTATACTACATATTGTGAGCTTTGTCAAGAAATTCACAAAAAAAAGGAGCAGAAAATCCACTCCTCTTTGAACCAATTAAATTGAAGATCAACTCCGCTTGTCGTTAATTATACCGACGATCGATACGATAATAACAGCAGCCGCAAACACAGCTGACAGGATAATCGGAACATTGACACTTGCCAGCAGAGCATCCATTGTATCCTTTTTATTGGGGTTGCTTAAGTTTATGTTCACGTGGTTAAGCAGGTATACACCGAACGATGTTTCATTGGTGAAGTTGGTCATAATAAGTGCTGTCACAAAACCTCCGATGGCGGGAATTCCGGCTCCGATAGCCGGTGTCGGATTCGCTTTGCACAAGAAAGTTACACCAACAAGCGCAAGGGCAAGTGCAAAATTGCATATTCCGAGGACGACCGACAGTGTACAGCACATAGTTATAATCTTCATCACACCATCCGATATGTTCTCTAACTCGAAAACGTTTAAAAAAAACAAGATGATCACGTTGACCACGCATATTAATGCGCCCAGCATAACCATAAGACGCTTTGCCAACCTTCTGAACTTCTCCATAGTAAACCTCTTTCCATTAATTTTTGTGTTGGAACGATCTGCTCCATATGTTTATTATAGTCGATATATGAACTATTGTCAATACTCTTTTAGTTCATAAATGATATAATTGTAAAAAATATACAAAAAGGAGAACGTGAAATTATGAATTTTGGCGAAAGATTAAAGATTTTACGGGAGAAGCACGAAATGACGCAGGCGCAGGTCGCTGAGCGTCTGAAAACCACACAGAGCTATTACGCTCAGTATGAAAACAACCGCCGCCCAATGCCGTTTGAGCGCGTTGTTGAGCTGGCGCGGCTGTATGGCGTTTCTCTCGACTATATCGGGGGACTGACCGATGATATTAATCGGCATTGGTAATATTGTATGATAACAAAAACGCCGCCGAATGTCGCACTTTCGCGACATTCGGCGGTGTGGTATGTACTTTATGTCAATAATAATTCCAAGGGAAGGTCGTTCATTCTTTTGGAGCAAAAAGATCAATGTCAACAGTCCCGTCATGCAGGACGGAGTAGTGAATGCGGATATTATATCCGTCCTCCGCGGACGCCTGGTAAGATTTATCGTCTTCCTTACTGATAATAGTGAATCCCATCGCCTTGCAGTCCTCGACAAAGTCGTAATATCGTTTCAGCGGGACGTTATAAACGTTCATCATAAGCTCTTTTTTTGTATTTTTCGACACATAACCGCTTTCGGAATCCAATTTCGGGATCCGATCACTTAAAACGATCTCGTCCCACGCGATCATTCCGCTGCTGTTTGGCGGATTAAATACCTCGCTTGAGGAGACCAGCAAAGAGAACGGGATCTCAAGTATAAGGGCAGCCGCGAACAGGAATGTATGTAATTTCTTTAGTTTTACCGGTATCACTTGCTTAGCGATCAAAAAAGTTATTGTAAATAATATGAACTGCACCGCTGCTATGCTCCCGATAAGAGGTTCGCCCTGCGTGAACGCGGACATACACATGAGCAGAGAAATGACCGCGAGAACAATGGCGATCTTGCCGACAGTGCCGAGCTTGGCGGATTCTGCTTTCCGGATGTTATCTTGGCGGATAGTCTCGGCTTGCCGAAGTCGTTCCAATTCAAGGTTTTGTCTGCCAAGCTCCACGTCTCTTCTTATGCGTTCTATCTTGAGCCGTTCGGATTCGTTGAGCAGGTCGGAAACAGAGAAGCAGCTTCCGCAATACGAGCATACTACCGTCGGCTTTTCCGGATCTATTTCCAATTTTCCGCCGCAGTTGCCGCACATCAGCTGAGCGTTCTCGTTATTTGCCATTGTCTCTACTCCTTTTCAAGCGATCTGATTTTATTATAATTTATATGCGGTGCGTTGTCAATAGTTTTTTGCACAAAAAAGGGAGCGGAAAAACCGCTCCCTTTTGATCATATTGAATTGTGTGGATCAGCGCAGGTTGTTATTGTTATTGTTGTTGTCATTGCTCGGGGTAGGTACCTGCTGATTCTGATAAGACTGACCCTGCATAGGCTGATTGGGGGATTGCTGACCAAACATTTGTTTGTTGGGGATCAGCGATGAGAGGGATCCGCCGTTTTCCGCTTTTACGGCGAGGATCGCTGTTACTATTACAGCAGCAGCAAAAATCATAGACAATACGAGCGGAGCGATGACGCTTGCTTCATAATTGGTCAAATTCTTTAAAAGATACATTGCAAAGGACATTTCATTAGTGAAGTTTGTCATAATAAGAGCCGTCACAAATCCGCCTATCGCGGGAACTCCAATGATCACAGCGCTTTTCAGATCAGCTTTGCATACATAAGTTAATCCCGCATTGGCAAGGGCGAGTGCAAAATTGCATATTCCGCAAATTACCGAGATCACGCACAATGCCATCATCGAATCCGCGGAGGAACCGTTTTCTTTACTGCCCCAGATAATCAGACTAATTAAATCAAACAAGCACACCAATACCGCCAACACAATCATAATAGGCTTTGCCAACCTTCTGAATTTCTCCATAGTTAACCTCTTTCAATATGTATTTTGGAATAATTAATTCCGTATATTATTATAGCCAATATGAGAGCCAATGTCAAGCACTTTCGGATCTGAAATTACATAATTGTTTAAATTGAACAAAAAACAAAAGGCAGAGCAGAAAAAACTGCATTTTTTGATAATATAAATGGCGGTTAGTGCCAATTGTTGTTAAGAAAATAACAAAAAGAGGTAAGAGAATCGGTCTCTTACCTCTCAGACTGTAGAAAAAGTTCTTTTTCGGGATTCCAAAGGGCAGCGCCCTTTGGCGGGGCGCGGGGCGGAGCTCCGCTACTCTATCTCCCCCTCTCCCCGAGAGGGGTGAGAGGATGCGGGGGCTCCGGTCTGTCGGTCAACCCCTCCGTCACTTCGTGACACCTCCCCACTCGGGGAGTCACCCCAACCCCTTTGGAAACCCCGTTTTTTAGATTTTTTCTACAGTCTGAAAGAGGTAAGAGAATCGATCTCTTACCTCTTTAGCTTTATATTTTGTTATTACATCAGCTTATTGTAAAGCCCAGTGATCTCCTCAACCGAGGTGTCGCGCGGGTTGCCGGGACGGCACGCGTCATCATATGCGGACTGCGCCAGGAACGCGATATCATCCGGCTTTACGATATCCTTAAGCGTAGCGGGGATACCTACATCGGACGCGAGCTGCTTTACAGCATCTACAGCCGCCCTGCGGTATTCGTCCTGCGACATATTCTCCGTGCCTTTTACTCCCATAGCCTTCGCGATATCGCGGTACTTTTCACCTGTCATGGGGGCGTTGTACTCCATAACGGTCGGGAGGATTATCGCGTTCGCTATGCCGTGCGGTGTGTCGTACAGAGCGCCGAGCGGGTGCGCCATAGAGTGAACGATGCCGAGACCCACGTTGGAGAATCCCATACCCGCGACATACTGTCCGAGTGCCATACCCTCCATGCCCGCGTCATCGCCGTTTACGGCCGCGCGCAGTGAACGCGCTATGATCTCGATAGCCTTGATGTGGAACATATCGGAAAGCTCCCATGCGCCCTTGGTGATGTAGCCCTCGATAGCGTGAGTAAGAGCGTCCATGCCGGTAGCAGCCTTAAGGCTCTTGGGCATTGAACTCATCATATCGGGATCGACAACGGCAACAACGGGAATATCGTGCGGATCAACACAAACCATCTTGCGGTCCTTTTCCGCGTCGGTGATAACGTAATTGATAGTGACTTCGGCGGCAGTGCCTGCTGTAGTCGGAACCGCAATGATCGGAACTGACGGATTTTTCGTGTCGGCAACGCCCTCAAGGCTTCTTACATCGGCAAACTCAGGGTTGTTGATGATAATTCCTATAGCCTTCGAGGTGTCCATAGAGGAGCCGCCGCCGATAGCTATAAGATAGTCCGCGCCGTTCGATTTAAAGGCGGATACGCCCTCCTGAACGTTCTCAATAGTGGGGTTGGCCTTGATCCCCGAATAGAGGGCATACGCAAGTCCAGCCTTGTTTAGGAGATCGGTCACCTTGCTTGTAACTCCGAACTTCACAAGATCGGGGTCGGAGCAGACCAGAGCCTTTTTAAAGCCGCGCTTCTTTACTTCGTCAACGATAGCGCTTATCGCGCCCTTGCCATGGTAAGAGGTCTCATTCAGAATAAAACGGTTCATTGGTTGTTTGATCCTTTCATATTTTTTGGGTCATAAAATGCCTAAAACACACTGATCCCCGGAGATCATTTGATCTCGGCAACCATGTTATTTACATTGTCAAGCATCTCGCGGAGGGATTCAACGCTTGCAGCTGTGCTTGAAATTGTGGCGTAAACGCCCTTGATCTGATCGTTGATGGCGTTCATCGCCTTCTTTATGCCGTTGAGCGTGGACTCGATCTCGGCAGCCTGCTTGGTGTTCTTGTCAGACAGCGAACGAACCTCCTGTGCGATAACGTTGAAGCCCGCGCCGGCAGCACCCGCGCGCTTAGCTTCGATAGACGCGTTAAAGCCGATGAGCGTAAGCTGTGTGGAAGAATTTTCAATAGTCTTGACTATGCTGTCGGTGCTTGCAACAGCCTTTGCCGACGCTGCGGCAGCATCCTTTATGGCATTGAAATTGTCGGCAAGGGAGTGGATAGTCTCCACCGCGCTGGTCGTCTGCTTGTTGATATCGTCAAGCTGCTGTGTGATACCATCAACAACGTTGCTGCCGCGGGATGCCTGAGCCTGAGCGATCGCACGCTGATATCCTACGTCCGAAAGCGCGTTCGCCATCTGATAGAGCAGATTTGCCGCAGAATCGATCTGCTTTTTGGGAACGATCTTTACTTTATGTACCGCGCGTACATACTTCTCGGGATCAACACCGATCTCTCTTGCTATTTTGCGGAATTTATCGTCATCAGGTTCCTCGGTGAGCACCTGACCGCCGATCAGCGAACCGATATGTCTGCCGTTAAGCATAATCGGAGCGGCAAAGTCGACAAGTCCGCCGTGGCAGTAGTATACGGAAGGTCTGCCCGTGCGGGAGGACTCCGATCCGCCCTGAAGATCGCACTTGTTGCAGCGCTCACAGCCGATGGACGACTTACGGGTAAGGTTCATACAGAATTCGGTAGGGCAGCTGAGCTGTGTTACCGCACCGGTAGCGTCGGTTGCCAGAGCCGCCATGCCAGTAGCTTCAGCAAAAGCGTCCTGAAGCGACTGCAAGGTGCTGCGGTCAATAACGTCCAACAGGGTAAGATTATCAAGATCCAACATAAATAAATTCTCCTTTAATGCTTCTCTTAGAGAAAATCTCTATCCTTATTATACAATATTCCGAAAATTTTTTCAAGAGTAAAATTCATTGATATTTAACGTTTACAGCCAAAATATCGAAGGAGTTTTTGTTTATTTTTCACAAACATTTTTAATAAAAAATACATATAGCTATATGGATTTCGCATAATGCTCAAGCGTGTATTTTGGCTTGCTGATAAATCTCATAAAACGTTGATATTGGCTTTTTACAGAGACTGAACCGGTCAGTGTTAAGTGCTGACCGGTTTTGATGTCTCTTTATGTATCATCTGAGTTTTCTTCCTCATTTAAGGTGTTTTTAAGGCGTTTTTTATATTGGTTAAACGACGTGAACATTACAAGGGCTGCCGCGCATAGCAGAATACCCGCTATGATTGCCGCCAGGTATTCGCTCACCATGCCGTTTCGGAAGAAAAAATCTGACGGTTCGGTGTTATCATGAGCAATGAAAACGGCAGGTATCAGCAGTCCGTCGGCGAAGAATAACGCCGCTTGCGATGCCTCGGAAATTGTACCGTTTATCCCGAAAAGTGTTCCGCGCCGCGCGTTCGCCGAAACCCAGTACAGAACCGCCAGTGCTCCGAAGATCGCTGTAGACAGCACGTAGCTCTCGCACCACTGCGGTCCGCATTCCATTATGAGGATATTTATCCCCGAAGTGATGATGAACAGCCACAGCGCGCGGATAGTTACCTGCGAGCGGACAAGCGTCTGGCGCTCGTCGAAGATATGCTTTTGCTGAACAGGGTCATTGTTGATTATCTTGGCGCAGAAGTCGTCGAATGATTTTAGGCTCATAAGGTCATTCTCCTTTCTCGGATCTCTTGGTTAATTTAATAAGTATCAGACTGACTGCCCCGAAGACGATAAACAGTATCCATGTGATCAAAATGCAAAGATCATCTGTCAATTTTCCGTCAGAAAAAAGCGCCCGCTCAGACTCGTCTCTGAACACATCTCTGATCAATGAAAGAGCACCCATAAAAATTGCGTAAAAAGCCGTGAATTTGGCTTGACCGCCGCCGTTTATCCCTATCAGACAACCCTTTGCAAAGCACCTGATATTGAAGTAGATCATGCAGATCATAAAAAACATCATCATCGGCGCGGCATAGGTCTCCGTCCATTGGTAAGCCATGTCCATTACCCAGCAGTTGATGAACGATAATCCGGAGAAGATCACCAGTGCTTCAACGAGTATCCGAGTGCGGACGATCTTCTGGCGCTCGTCCATAATTTCCTTTTGGTTTGCCGGTTCTCCGAGTATCATTTTCTCGCAGAATTTATCGAATGATTTAAGGCTCATCTCGATACCTCGCTTTCGTTCGTTTTATTTTCGTGATGGATCACGCAGAGCGAAAAAATTCCGCAGATCATCATTAAAATGAAGCAGACCGCAAACAAAAGCTCGTTGGTGAGCATATTGTCTTTAACAAAAGGCGCGCCGCTGCAAAGTTCTGAGATATAGCGAACCAGATTCAGCGCGGCTACAACGATCGTCATAACCACAGAGGTTTTTTGTACCTGTCTGCCGCTTGCCGCAACCATACAGCCCTTTGCCGCGCACCGGATCAAAAACCAAAGCAGGCTGAGAACTCCAAGCGCTGCAAGAATTGCCGTTATGCTTTCCGCCCACTTGCAAACGAAGTCCATTGAAAAGCAGCAGATGAGAGCTGCGGCGGCAAAAACCGAAAATGCTTCTATTCCGAG
>JAIEDJ010000271.1 GCA_029068025.1 Oscillospiraceae bacterium
GAGTGGGGCTGGCTAGTGCGTTGCGAAGCAACGCACGGTTTTGAAATTTCTTTTAAATAACTAGCTCCTCGTCAACGTTTTAAAACCAGCCAAGATCAACATTTTAGGGGTTTATCTACAAGCTGAACAATATATTATTGTCTTGCTTATGTGTTGCGGGGTGGATGATGAACAAAACTATTCTATTGATAAGCGGCGATCCGTCCTGCGCGGAGAGCTTTCCGACAGAGGACGGATCATTTGTGCGGAGCTTCTCGGACGCTGAGAGGGCGATATCCTTTGCCGAACGCGAACAGATCGACCTTGCGGTGCTGGATTCCGAGCTTCCCGGCGGCGGACTTTCCGTACTGCAAAGACTGCGCGTGAAATTCGCGTTTCCGATAATAATGCTGTCGAGCGCCGATTCGGAAGCCGAACGTATCGCGCCGTTAATGCTGGGCGCGGACGATATCGTGACAAAGCCGTTCAGTCCGCTTGAGCTTTCGGCACATATACAGGTTCAGCTTCGCCGCGGTATGCGCTATGATTCGGTGCGGTCGGTCAATTCGGAAGTATCCCCCGATGCCGAGCTGTCCGAGATCGTTATAGACGGCTTGTGCATAAATAATCTCACGCACAAGTGTTGCCTGGATGGCGAGGAGATCAAGCTCACGCCGCTGGAGTTCAGCATATTGTGGTATCTGTGCGCGCGGCGCGGGCGCGTCGTGCCCGGCGAGGAGCTGTTCGAGGCTGTGTGGGGAGAAAAGTACCTTGACAGCGCCGGGACGGTCATGCCGCATATCGCAAGGCTGCGCGGAAAGCTGCACGAACCGCCGCGCCGTCCGAAATACGTCAAGACCGTATGGGGCGTGGGATATACGGTAGATATCTGACAGTAAAACCGCCCAAATTCCGCGAAATAAATTCAAAACAATTGTTAAAAATATCACTTGAAAAAACTTGAATAAACTGTTATAATAAAGCGTGTTTGAAAGCACGCTTTCAGTTTGTAGAAAAAAGCTATTTGGGCAAGAGCCGCATGCCAAATTTGAGCACAAGCGCCCTAGCCAGGATCAACGGTTTAAGCGCGCAGGAGAAATTTCAAAAAGCAGTCCCGCTCGGCGCAGCGCAGCGCGAAGCGCGGAGCGGAGCCGAGTGGGACTGGCTAGCGCGTTGCGAAGCAACGCACGGTTTTGAAATTTCTTTTAAATAAACAGCTCCTCGTCAACATTGCAAAACCAGCCAAGATCAACATTTCAAAAGCGCAGCAAAGGCATATACGCCAAGAATAACAATTTAATGGAGCAGGAGAAATTTCAAAAAGCGGTTTCACGCGGCGGAGCCGCATTATGCACGCATTATGTGCTGCGCGCAAAACGCTAGCGTAGCCGTGGGGGACCGGCTAGGCGGGCTGAGCCCGCCGGTTTTGAAATTTCTTTTTAGATAGGGGGATCGTTATGGCAAGGACTGCGGTGAGAGATCTTACTACGGGATCTCCGTTGAAGCTGATCCTGGGGTTTATGCTGCCGCTGCTGTTCGGAATGTTGTTTCAGCAGTTTTACAATATGGTGGACACCATCGTGGTGGGGCAGTATCTCGGAGTGAACGCGCTGGCGGGCGTTGGGTCTACAGGCTCAATAAACTTTCTGGTGCTGGGGTTCGTTATCGGTGTGTGTTCGGGATTCGCTATCCCCGTGGCGCAGAAATTCGGCTCAAAGGACTTTGACGAGCTTAAGAAATACGTAGGAAACACGCTGTGGATAGCCTCTGCGTTCGCTGTCGTGCTTACGTTGGCGACCTGTCTGCTGTGCGGGAATATTCTGCAATGGATGCAGACTCCCGACAAAGTGTTTTCGGAAGCGTATGATTATATATTTGTGATCTTCCTCGGGATCCCCGTAACGTTTTTGTACAATATTCTTTCGGGATTTATCCGTTCTCTCGGCGATTCCAGAACTCCGGTTATTTTTCTGGTGATCTCCAGCATTCTCAACATAGCGCTGGATATTTTTATGATCGTGGTGCTTAAGATGGGCGTTTCGGGCGCAGGCTGGGCAACAGTCATCTCTCAGCTGGTATCGGGATTGATGTGTCTCGTGTTTATCGTGAAAAAGTTCGAGCTGCTTCACCTGAAAAAGGACGATCTGAAAGTAAATTTCTATTATATCGGGCGGCTGTGCGCGGTGGGTCTGCCGATGGGCTTGCAGTATTCGATCACGGCGATAGGGACGATCCTTATCCAGACGGCGGTGAACGGTCTGGGACCCGTGTATATGGCTTCGGTTACCGCGGGCAGCAAGGTCGGACAGTTTATGTGCTGTCCGTTTGACGCGATGGGAAGCACCATGGCGACGTTCGGCGGACAGAACGTCGGAGCGGGGAAGCCCGACAGGATCAAGAAAGGTCTGTTCTGCTGTTCCGCGATGGGCGTAGGCTACGCGCTGCTGGCGCTGGGAGTGGCGGCGCTGTTTGGCGGAAAGCTGGCAATGCTGTTTGTCAGCAGCTCCGATCTGGAATCGGGGATCGATCCCGAACAGGTGCTGACGCTTGCCCAGCAGTTCCTTGTGGTGAACGCGGCGTTTTATGTGCCGCTGGCGTTTGTGAATATCGTGCGCTTTATGATTCAGGGTATGGGATTCTCGCAGATCGCCGTATACGCGGGAGTGTCGGAGCTGGTCGCCAGGGGCGTTGTGGCTCTGTGTCTGGTTCCGTATTTCGGGTATGACGCTGTGTGCTTTGCGAATCCCGTGGCGTGGGTGCTGGCGGATATGTTCCTGATACCGGCGTTCTTTGTGTGCTTCAACAGGATCACAAGGCATATGAAGCGCAGTAAAGCATAAACCTCTAAAGTGTTGATCTTGGCTGGTTTTGAAATGTTGACGAGGGGCTGTTTATCAAAAAAATTTCAAAACCGGGCAACACGGTGTGTTGCCCTCAGCTTGTATAAAAACCCCTCTCGGGGAGAGGGGGAGAGAATTGCGGGGCGCCGCCCCGCGCCCCGCCAAAGGGCTTCGCCCTTTGGAATCCCGAAAAAAGAACTTTTTCTACAGACTGCGGGCAACACTGCGTGTTGCCCTAGCCGCCCCCGCAAGCGTGTTTCGCTGCGCGAAACCCACTTGTGGGAGCGCTTT
>JAIEDJ010000272.1 GCA_029068025.1 Oscillospiraceae bacterium
GTACCCTTGGATATCTTCTCGCGGATCATCGTGCACTCGTTAAGGATAACCACAACATGCGGCATATAATCCTCCGCGGGAACATCCGCAATGTCGTTCCAGCCGTTTTCCTTGAATATCAGCGCGCGCGACTCCAGGAAATCCCCCAGCACGTCTGTCAGATCAAACTCGGTCTGTACGGAGCTGTCCGCGATATAATAGCGGACATGCGGCGGCATATCGTTGACCAGATCCTCGAACTCGCCCGTCTGATCAAATATCCACAGCTCCGCGTCATCGGGATGACAGGACGAGGTTATCGTGCCGATGATCGAATCGGCAACGGCGCGTCTGTCATTGCCGGGAACGCCGCACAGATAAGTGATGTTACCGCTGATGTCAATAGTCGCCGGCTTTCCGTGAGCATCCCTGCCGAGTACAACGACAGGCAGATCACGAACGCTCTTTTTGGTAAATATCTCCGCTGCGTCGTTCTCCTGAACGCCGCTGTCTTCGAGAATATCCGGCTGCTCGTCCTCAACGGGAGTCTCCGGTTCAGACGGTGTTGACTCGGGCTGCTGAACAGGTGCGGGAGACGGAGCCGCTGCGGGAGTCGGCATAGTCATTACAGCGGGAGTTGGCGTCGGCATTACCATAGTAGCAGGCATAGCAACGGGCGACGGAGCGGCGACCGCAACAGATACGGGCGCTGCCGCCTGAAGCGTTGCCTGCTGACGGCGCTGCTCAACATAGACCTTGCGCACGTCCTCGGGAAGCTCCGACGGCGCGGAATACCAGAACAGGCTCTCGCGGAGCTGTTCGATCCAGAAGCCGCCGTTTCTGCTGCGGACAGACAGACCCGCAGAGCGTACCTCTTTGTCGAGATCCGTTTCCGCAATGGAATTATCGTGTGTCAGTACCAGCAGAATACCCAGCTGAGCCGCCTTCCTGCTGATATCGAGAATACGTTCCTTAACATTCTGTCCGTACTTTTCGGGGAAGCCGTTCAGAACGGCAACGCGGGTAACTCTGTCCGCTGTGGGAAGCATTTCCGCGTGCGCACAAAACTCCGCCAGCTTGTTTTCGGCCTCCTGAATGGACTGCGGAACGATAATATACGGACTTATGCCCTTTGCAAGCAGCGCAATACTGCCCAGACTGTCGGGACTGTTATCATCCGGCTCGACAAAGAGCATCTCGCTGATGTCCTGACCGTAATACTTGATGATATTCAGCAGCAGACGCTGTATGCCGCCGAAAAGATATTGCTTGTTGAGCTCGTCATAGTCCGCGGTTATAACGCTGCCCGCCTGCATGGACAAATGCTGCGGAGCGCCGATGGTGTGCGCGGCGGAATTATACTCACCGCCCGACATAAGCGACAGATCCTGTTCTATTTCCATCGGGACACTGAGCTTTACGCGGCGCTGTCCGAGACTGACATAGCTTCTGTCGGGAAGATTTGCCGTACCCGTGCTGTTGAACGCCGATTTGTCGAAGGTGAGCAGCTTAAGATAGCCCTTAAACTCGTCGGATTCTATGTAATTCTTGACTTCAGCTTCATGCTTTGCCCTTCGGTCATTGATAGCGGCAACATCGCTGTCATACTGACGGCGAGCCTGCTTCTTGCTGCCCTCGATCAGCTTGCGGGTCTGCTCGATCTGCTCTTCATAGAATTTCTTCTGACCCGTAGCCTTGATATACAGCGTTTCGGCGTTTACATCGTTGTGAGATTCCAGCCTTATGGTCTGACGAATACTCTCAAGCGTGCCCTCCGGGGTCTCAAAAGCCATCTGCGCCTCTTCAAGCTCGGCCTCACGAGCGTGTTCGCGCGCGTAAGTGATGAAGTACTGGAGCTTCCCCATTTTGTCGCGTATTTCCTGTATTTTTTTGTTCAGATCCACCTCGGAAGAGGTACAATAATCGTTGTATTCCTTGGAAGCATTGTCCAGATCGACAGCGATCTGCTTTTCCTCAAGCGAGAGCGCCGTAAACTTTTCCAACATTTCGCTTATACTCTTAGCCATAATATCCTATCCTTTCAGCTTCGGATTGAATAATTAAACGCTTGCGGCACGAAGCTATTACCATATATAATATTATAACAAAAATTTAAAAATGTGTCAAGAGATTTTATTAATTTTATACAAAAAAATTCAAGCTGTATGTATATAAAAAATTCACGAATCGTGTAAAAAACATTGACAAATCAAGCGAAATGTGTTACAATATAAGGTAACACATCAAAAAACAGATAAAACAAAGAGGGAAAATAAACAAGCCGGCGCTTGAAAAACAGCACACTTAATTGCAGATCAAAATTATAACGGCACTGCAAAGAAACCGAGTCTGGATCAACGTTTCAAAAATTCCGAACGGATTCCAAGCAACATTATGTGCTGCATACAAAACGCCGCCATCGTAATCTTTTCACAAAAGGGGGGGACGCCGTGAAAATAAAGCAGAAAATAATGATCGCGGTATTGGCATTCCTGCCGATACTGGGCGGCTGTTCCGCCGACAGTATAAGTGGATCGAACGATAAAGCGTCGGCCGAATATTCCGAGGGATCGTCTGCGGTGCCTTTTGATATAGTAAGCGAACCGTTCACCGCCGACACTCCGAATTTACAATATCTGGGATCCACCGATCTGGCAAAGACTCCTGCATATGAGCTTTATATAAAGAACTATGCGCAGAATATAGACGGATCGATCATCGAATGGGAACACGTTTCTCCGGAAAAGCTGGCGGAACGGCTTTCCGAGCGGATATCCTCCGATCTCTCTCCCGACCTTTGCGACAAGCTTGACAACAGCTTCCCGTATCTGGCGAATAAAAATATATACGAGGATCTGACAAAGTATATTGACATAACCGCGCCGCAATGGGAATCCTACGCTGAATTTATAACTTCCTCCGGCGTCGGAGGAAACGGACGGTATTTCTATCCGACCACGATAACCGTATCGCCGTATGTGCTGCTTTACAAAAAGAGTGCGTTTGAGCGTTACAGCACCGATGATCCGCTCACGTTATGGCATAACGGCGAATGGACTTTCAGCGCAATGGAAAGGTCGCTTGGCGGCGGCACGGCAATAGGCGGATCATCTTTGGCTGAGAACCTTCTCGCCGCGTCCGGAGTATCGCTTTTTACCGTTGACCGAAACGGAAAAGTTACGTCCAACCTTCACAGCGAAGGATTTGCCGACAGCGCCGCGTTTATCGCATCAAACTGCGGCAGCGAAGGTCAAACGCACTCGTATTATCTCCAAAGCGGGATCGAGTCGCTTCAAAGCGGAAAATATGTTTATCTTTCGATTACCGAGAGTGAGCTTAACAAAGTGCGCCGCGACTATCCGCAAGCAGATTATGAGATCGTCCCCTTCCCCCGTTCGGACAGCGCGGACAAGCAGTATTACTACGCCGCTGCCGAAGGATATCTTGTCCCGAAACGCGCCAAAAATATCAAAGCCGCGGCAAGTTTCATCAATTGTTCCCGGATCGCCGCGCAGACAAACGGAATTTCGTCCAAAACGTCAAACTTGACCGAAACCGACA
>JAIEDJ010000273.1 GCA_029068025.1 Oscillospiraceae bacterium
ATCAATACTATTACTGTTTGTCAAATTCTTGAAAAAAATCAAATTTTTAAAAAATTTTTTAAAATTGCGTTGTTAAAATAGTAGTATCGGCTTGTATATCATTAATTATGTATTATTGAAAGGTGGTAAAGTATGAAAACAGGACTTATACTTGAGGGTGGAGCTGTTCGCGGTATTTTTACCGCAGGAGTGCTTGACCGCCTTATGGAAAGCGATGTATATTTTCCGTATGTTATCGGAGTTTCGGCGGGCGGCGGCAACGCTATGAGCTATGTTTCACAGCAGAAGGGCAGAACCTGCCAAATGATCAACGTTCCGAGAAATGAATCGTATTACGGATTCAGACAGCTTATCTCATCGGGCAAGATCATCAATCTCAACAAGATGGCTTATGAATATCCATACAAGCAGTTCCCGTTTGATTTTGATACATATTTTAACAGCGGAACATTCACGGAATATGCCTGCACCTGTATGGAGACGGGTGAAGCGGAGTATTTCTCGGAGGACAGTGACCGTTCGCGTCTGCTGACCATTGCCAAGGCTTCCTGTTCCGTTCCCATGCTCTGCGATCCCGTGGAGATGGACGGCAAGCATTATCTTGACGGCTCCATCGCCGATTCGATACCGATCGAACGCGCTTTGGATATGGGCTGCGACAAGCTGGTGATCATACTCACCAAGCCCGACAGCAACACCGCTCCGACAAATTACAGCAAGTTCCGCACGGTGATCCACGCGATGTACAGACATTATCCCAAGTTTGAGGAAGCGTGCCTGACGCGCGTTGACAGATACTGGAAGACTGTTGAGCTGATGGAGGATCTCGAGGAGCAGGGCAGGATCATGATATTCCGTCCGACGCTGCCCGCGATCTCCAAGTTTGAGAAGGACAGCTCGAAGATCATGGAATCCTACCATGACGGCTACGATCAGGCAGGCAGCAGGATCGATGAGCTTTTGAGGTTTATGGGAGCGGCAGAGGAATCCAAGGTCAGTTAAGTCACAGGATACAGAACAAATTACATAATAAACAATAAGCCACACTGTTTAAAATCAGTGTGGCTTCAGACTGTAGAAAAAGTTCTTTTTTCGGGATTCCAAAGGGCGAAGCCCTTTGGCGGGGCTCGGGGCGGAGCCCCGCAATTCTCTCCCCCCTCTCCCCGAGAGGGTTTTTTATACAAGCTGAAGCCACACTGTTTAAAATCAGTGTGGCTTGCTGTTTTTTTATCCGATATCAACGATCCTTCCGCATGCGCTGTTATACGGCGTAAAGCTCAGGTCGCTTATCGTAAGCGCTGCGATGACGGTGGTATTATCGCCGAAAAGGTCGTCCAGACCGAGACCCGAATACAGCGCGTCGGTTTTGTTTCCGAGAGTCCACACGGCAAGGTCGAAGTACATATAAAACGGCGGATCGTTTTCGGGATTGCCGAAGCCGTCCCAGAACTGTCCGATCCAATTGCTGCTTGAGTATATCACAGGCAGACTTGCTTTTGTCAGATCAGGGCGGAAGTCCATCGTGTCGGGCGTGATGTACATTTCCTCCTCGGGCAGATAATGCAGAACGCCTGTAAGTGTGATCTCTCCGTCAAAGTACAGACAGCAGTCCGTGACCTCGCCTCTGCTGTCGATCTGACACTCGGCGGTGCGCACCGTAAGCCCGTTTCCGAGCACGGCTCCTTTGACTGCCTTCTTGTATGTCAGGTCGATCTCTCTTGCTAAAGCGTCCGTATCAACGGTGGATTCCCAATTTCCATTGACATATCTGATCAGGCTCGGATCGTCGGCTGTCGTTTTGAAGATGGGCGAGGCGATCCTGTAAAAGGCGAACGGGAAGATCAGTGATTCTCCGCCCGCGTTAGCGGATATCGCCTGATTTTTTGAGACCGTGCTTCCGTCGGGCAACGTTATGCTGTCCAGCGGGAATTTATCTATTGCGGACTTAAGCTCAGCTTGGGATATCCGCGGATAATATGCCGCGGTCACAGACTCGGGTGACGATTCGGGATACGGCTCGGCGGGCAGCGGAACATTTGCGGGCTTTTGCGTGTCCGGTTCCGGCGTGTTTTGAGTGCTGCCATGTGCCGGTGCGTTGTCTGGATCCGCGGTCTCCGGCTTTTGGGTTTCGTCCTTTGGAGCGGTCTGAACGGGGTCGCTTTGTGTCGGAGTTTTGTCGGATCCCGGAGTGTTATCGTTTGGAGTATTCAGTGCAGTGTCCGTCGGCAATAAGGTTCCGCGCGGCGGCTCCTCGGAATAGGGGGAGTTACAGCCCGACAGAACGCAGACTGCCGCTGTTAGTATTGCTAAAATGCGCTTTTTCATAAATGTTGTCCTCCGTTGTTGAGTATATAGTTAAGGAAACACCGCACAAAGACCGCGCTACGCGCTTTGTACGGTATTGCCTTAAGATCGGCGTGTCAAAAAACGGCACAAAGCGCCTTCGTCAAGATCAACATTATAGAGACGCGGGAATTATGAAATTCTTTTAAGCGGTATATTCGTCAAGTATCTTCAGGAACTCGGCTTCGGACAGACCCGCCGCGGTGATCCTTACGCGCGTGTTCATATTGATGTCGGCGGCAAAATCACCGCTGCTGTCACGGTAGATATACGCGTCGTAGCCGTTTACCAAGGAAACTCCTTCATCATTTACAGGAAGGTTCGGGTCATTGTCAGGATTGTAACTGCCTGTGCCTTGACCGATAAGATTTCCGTTCTCGTCATAGAAGTTGGTCGGCTCTGAGAGAGTTGGCGTGAAAGGCTTATCCTTGGCGAACTTCTCGGCAGAGAGCGGATCGAACCTGTTGAGCTGCGCGGATACAGTCACCTTTGCTCCGGTATCGGTAGTGTAGTTCAGCGTGTTGCGGGTGCAGTACATTGACATCGAAGCTGCAAATCCGTCGTCTGAATACTTTTTGTAGATACCAAGCGGCTCGTGCTGAAGCGCCCAATCCGAGTGGAGCTTTGTCAGACGGTCGAACTCGATCCGGTAGAAGCTGTAGAGCTGATCCATGGTGTACGGATCGAGATCGAGCGGGTCTCCCTTAACGCCGTTGTCGGCGTTGAAGCTTGTGACGCTGATAACATGAATATCGTTCTGCCCCGCTTTGGGATTGGTGAAGTCTATCGTCTCGGGCTCTGCAACGCCGAGTGAGTTTGTTGAGCTTATGAAGCCTTGCAAAATATTATTATCGGGATAATAAATTTCGGGACCCGAGACCATTACCTCAGCGCCCGATGTGCCGCTCTCAGGTCCGGCGATCACATTATTAATATAACTCCCGCGGCCGCGAGCCGCCATATCCGCCGAACATACCACTGTAAGAGCCAGCGCGGCGGCGCATGGTACTCCTATCCTCATTGCGCGGCGGCGTTTTGCCGCTTTTTCTTTAAGCTCCTTGTCCCTGCGGACAAGAACCTCATGTGTCATTTGTTCAGATGTTTTCATATACAAAGCCCTCCTTTTCGAGCTGCGTCTTGAGTGCGTTTCTTGCGCGGTAGATCAGTGTTTCTATCGCGTGTGTTGATTTTCCCATAACGACGGCTGCTTCTTTATTGGAAAGCTCCTCGAAGTAGGTCAGCCACAAGATACATTCGTATTCGGGCCTGAGCTTCTTCATGGCGCTGTGAAGAGCGAGCTTCTGTTCTTCCTTTAAGTATTCACGTTCAAGATCTGCCTTGTCCTCAAGCTCGGCAAGCTCCTCCATAGGAACGCTGTTCGAGTTTTTCCTGAGATGATCGAGCGCGATATTCTTCGCGATCGAGTACAGAAACGTCTTGAATGAGGATCCGCCGCGAAAGCGCGGCTTTTTCACCGCGAGCCTTACAAAGGTGTCCTCGCAAAGCTCTTCGGCGGTGATAATATTGTGAACATAGCTGTTCAAAAACAGAATAAGCCCGTCCTTGTATTCGGAAATGATCTCTCCTATTCCATGGTCGTCGCCTGAGAGATAACGGTCATAGCTAGCTTTGCCGATGTCCATTGGGTCTTCCCCCTTTCATCTATTAGACGTGCGGGATCTCAAAACCTCACAGTAAAAAACAAAAAAGAGGTAAGAGCCCGGCTCTTACCTCTTTTGTTATAGTGATCAGATCTTGTCGGTGTTCAATTCCTTGGCAATTTTTCTGCCCTCGGCGGACTTCAGGAACTTGTTGTAGTTCTCGGTCGCAACTCTTACGAACTCCGCGTCGTTCTTCTTCTCCGGCGGGATGTAAGGCTTGCCGGGTGTACGGTTACGCAGGTTGAACTGCTTCATCGACGCCTTGAGAACTTCCGCGTTTCTGGAGATCTCAACGGTCATAGCGGCAGTTTCCTCACTGGACGCAGCGTTGGTGGATACGGCTCTGGAGATCTCGTCTACCTGAAGCTCGATATCGCTCATATTCTCCTGCTGCTTTGCGCCGGACTCGGCGATCTTGCCGGATACCTCGGTGATCTGCTCAAGCGTTTCCATAATGGTGCCGAAGGTTGCAAACGTTTCGTCGGAGAGCTGGCTGCCGCGCTTTGCCTTGGCAATTGTATCGTCGATAAGCGCCTTGGTCTGCGTTGCGGAGACCGCGCTCTTGTCCGCCAGATCCTTGACGGAGGAAGCAACGACCGCAAAGCTCTTGCCCGCCTCGCCCGCGCGTTTTGCCTCGATGGTCGCGTTGATAGCGAGAAGGTTGGTCTGGTTTGCGAGGGATTCGATGTTCGAGATAACGCCCGAAACCTTTGCGGACGCGTCGTAGATCGCCTTCATAGCGGCAACGAGCTCCTGCATCTTCTCCTTGCTGACAACGACCTCACTGCGGATGGAGTCGGACAGGACGCTTGCCTGAGCCGCGTCGGCGGCGTTTTCTTTAACAAGCGCGTTGGTCTCGCTGATATCCTTCTGGAAGTTGGCGATGGCGGTTGCCTGCTCGGTGCAGCTTTCCGCAAGGAGCTTTGCGGCGGAAGATATGGAGTCGGTGCCCTCGGTCACGGAATCGGCGATCTGTGTGATCTGCGCGAACATGATATCGTTGCTCTGAACCATCTTGTACAGGCTCTTGCCGAGGCTGTCCTTGCTGGAGCGGATATTTACATAAGCGGTCATATCGCCGTCGGCTACCTTGCGGACAACGTCAACGTTATCCTTGATACCCTCCGACATTAATGTAAACGCCTTGACCATGCGCTTTATCTCGGAAAGATCGATATTGGGAGACGTGTGCATGGACTCGATCTGGTCGGCACCGGTGGAAAGCGTTTCCGCCCACTCGGCTACAGCGACAACGGGATCCGCGATCGTTCTTCCCATTCTGGCGGATATTTGCAGGGAGTAGATCAGCAGCGCAATAAGGAATACCGCACCTATTATGATGCTTATTGTGATAGCTCCCGATACCTGACTGCCCGCAGTCTCGGTCATCTCGGCATAGGTTCTGGTGATCTTGTGAATATCGTCAACAAGTTCGTCGAGAAGCGGAGCGACATCGCCGTCTACCATGCTTTGCGCCTTGGTTTTGGATGTACTGTTCAGAGTAAGAGCGTTTTGCGCTGCGCTGATAAATTCCGAGTACTTTTTCTGGGTCGTAGTGAGCTCCTTAGTGATCTCTTTGGAGTCAGCAGCCGCCTCTTTGCAAAGGGAGTCAAAGGAGGGAGTGTTGAAATCTGTGGTGGCTGTTTTGCTGGCGCTGTAAACTATTTCGTCAACCTTACGGTATATTTTATCCGCTTCAATTATCGAGTCGGACGCTAACGCAAGATTATCGCTGTAGTGAACAGCTTGCTGCTGGCAGAAAAACACATAAATCAGACACGCGGTGAAAAACACCGTCAGAAAAAGTCCTCCTCCCAGGATCAGCATATTGCCCTTGCGAATACTGCTCCGTATCGTTTTTTCTTTGGCCATGGGAATCAATCACCTTTCTTAATTTTAAATTGGCAGCTTCCGTATTGTGCAAACGACGCGTTATGCGCTTTACGGAAAGCAGCGTTTTTTTGGCTTGATTAAATGCTTGCCGAATAGTTCGGCGCTTATTTTGATTTGCAGCTTCCGCACCGTGCAAACGCCGCATTTTGCTTCGCAAAACACTGCGTTTGCACTATCACGCAGCCGCTGCTCCGCTTTGCTGCGCAACGTCTGCTATTGCGGAAGCTGCCGTTGAATCGTTAAATGCTTGCCGAATAGTTCGGCGCTTCCTTGGTTATGTAAATATCATGCGGGTGGGATTCCTTGAGTCCCGCGCCCGTGATCTTTACAAATTCCGCGCGCTCCTGAAGCTCGGGGATGGTCGGACAGCCACAGTATCCCATACCGCTTCTGATACCGCCGACGAGCTGGAATACCGTATCCGCGACGGAGCCCTTGTAGGGAACGCGGCCTTCAACGCCCTCGGGAACGAGCTTCTTGTCCTTCTCCTGGAAGTATCTGTCAGCAGAGCCCTGCTTCATTGCCGCAAGACTTCCCATACCGCGGTATACCTTGAAGCTTCTGCCCTGATAGATCTCAACGTCACCGGGAGCTTCCTCGCAGCCTGCCAGCAGAGATCCGAGCATTACTACGTTCGCGCCCGCCGCGAGAGCCTTGACGATATCGCCGGAGTACTTTATGCCGCCGTCCGCAATGATCGGAACGCCGTACTTCGCCGCCGCGCACGCGCAGTCGTAGACCGCCGTGATCTGAGGAACGCCGATACCGGCGACAACACGCGTCGTGCAGATCGATCCCGGCCCTATGCCGACCTTGACCGCGTCCGCGCCCGCCTTGATAAGATCCTCGGCTGCTGCCGCCGTCGCAACATTTCCCGCGATGACGGGAGTGTCGGGGAACGCGTTCTTCACCTTGTCGAGCGTCACCATGATGTTCTTGGAGTGGCCGTGCGCCGAATCCAGCACCAGAACGTCGACCTGCGCCTTTATCAGCGCTCCCGCTCTGTCAAGAACGTCGGGCGTTATGCCGATAGCCGCTCCGCAGAGCAGTCTGCCGCTCGCGTCACGCGCGGTGTTCGGATACTGTACGGACTTCTCGATGTCCTTGATCGTGATAAGTCCCTTAAGATTGCCGCTGTCGTCAACAAGCGGCAGCTTTTCTATCTTGTGCCTGCGCAGTATCTCTTGCGCCTGATCAAGAGTTGTTCCTACGGGCGCGGTGATAAGATTTTCCTTCGTCATCACATCGCCGATACGCTGATCCGGGTCGGAAATAAAGCGCAGGTCGCGGTTGGTAAATATTCCCACGAGCTTGCCGTTCTCCACGATCGGAACACCGCTTATTCGGTATTTTCCCATAAGTCCGTCGGCATTTGAAACGGTATCATCGGGCGAAAGGAAGAAAGGATTTACAATAACGCCGTTTTCGGAGCGCTTGACCTTGTCGACCTCGTCGACCTGCTTTTCAATAGTCATATTTTTATGTATGATGCCAATGCCGCCCTCGCGCGCTACGGCAATGGCCATTCTTGATTCTGTGACCGTATCCATCGCCGCCGTCATAACAGGCGTGTTGAGCCTTATTGTTTTTGTGAGATTGGTCTTAATGTCGATCATATTCGGTGTAACATCGCTTTTCGCGGGGATAAGCAGCACATCGTCGAAGGTACGTCCTTCTTTTATAAATTTTTCGTTGAAGTTACAGTTCAGCATCTCCGCACCCTCCCATAAACTGTTTTTTATATTTTTAACTATTATTTTATATTATACAACAAATGAAAATTTTTTTCAAGTACGTGTTTAAAGAAAAATAGACAAATATCTTTATTTTTTTTTGATTTGTTTGGAACATTTTAACGTGCTTGACAAAAAAAGTTATAAAATGTTAAATTCCGTCTTGACTTAATCGCTATTTTATTATACAATATAGATGTATGGCATTTTGATCATGGGGGCGGTTATTCCGATGGAAATTATGTATCCCGACTATGACAACTGCATAGTCAACCTCGCCTGCTCCGTGCTCAAGCACTTTGGTGCCGTGCCGCCGAATCCGACGCTTCCGCTCGCGGACAAGCTGCTCAGCCGCAGATGCCGCAATGTTGTGGTAATGCTGCTGGACGGCATGGGACTGAATATCATGGAGAAAAACCTCGAGGCGGACGGGTTCTTCCGCAGAAATATCGCCGGGACGTACTCCTCGGTGTTCCCGCCGACTACCGTCGCCGCGACTACTGCGCTCGACAGCGGGCTTTATCCCGTGCAGACCGCGTGGCTGGGCTGGACGGGATACTTCAGGGACATTGACAGAAACGTCGAGTATTTCCGCAACATCGACTTTGACACCGAAAAGCCGATAGAGTTTATGGATGCCGCGCAGACCTATGTCCCATACCGCGATATCTGCTCGGTCATCAGCGAGGAAACAAGCGCTGACGCGTATTTTCTCGCGCCGTTCCGTGAGCCTTATCCCGAGACCTTTGACGATCTGTGCCGTGAGGTGGAGCGGCTTTGCGCGCTGCCGAACGAGAAGTATGTATATGCGTATTTTCATGAACCCGACAGCATAATGCACCGAAAGGGCTGCTTCTGTGACAGGTCAAGGAATCTTCTGCGCGATATCGAGAGCCGGGCGGAGGCGCTTGCGGGATCGCTTTCCGATACGGTGTTCCTCATAACTGCCGATCACGGGCATATCAACAGCCCCAAGGCGGTCATAACCGACTATCCGGATATTATGGAGTGTCTGGTGAGGATGCCGTCCATAGAGCCGCGCTGCCTTAATCTTTTCGTCAAGGACGGCATGAGTGAACAGCTTGAACGTGCGTTTGACGAACATTTCAGCGGAGATTTTATCCTTATACCGAAGCGTGAGGTTCTTGAGCGCCGGCTTTTCGGCAGAGGATCTCCGCATCCGCGCCTGAACGATATGCTGGGAGACTATCTTGCCGCTGCTGTGGGGGATATCTCGATCTATAACAAGAAAAGCAAAAATTTTGTCGCCAATCACGCGGGGATTACACGGCAGGAGATGGAGATCGCGCTGATAGACGCAAGTCTTGCTTACAAATAAACAAAACAGGAGAACAAAATAATGGAGATCATAACTTCCGCGTCGCTGCTGGCTTCGGATCTGTCAAACCTTGGAAATGAAGCCGCGCGCTGTGCCGCCGCGAACGTGGACTGGATACACTATGATGTTATGGACGGACGGTTCGTTGAACAGATAACCTACGGAGCGCCCGTCCTCAAGTGGGTAATGAAAAGCTGCGCTCTGCCTGTCGACGTTCATCTTATGGTGGAGGATCCGACAAGACAGATCGAATTCTTTGCCGACGCGGGCGCGCATGTAATTGATATACATATCGAGAGCAGCTGCGACATCACTGAATGTCTTAAGCGGATCCGTGCGCTGGGAAAGAAGCCGGCGCTGGCGGTCAAGCCGAATACGCCGATAGACAGCACGTTTGAGTATCTGCCGCTGTGCGATATGGTGCTGGTGATGACCGTTGAGCCGGGCTACGGCGGACAAGGCTTTATTCCCGAGATGATGCCGAAGGTCAAGGCTCTGCGCGAATACGCCGACGCTCACGGATTTTCGGAGCTGGATATTCAAGTGGACGGCGGTATCAATGAAAGAACCGCCGAGGACGCAAAAAAAGCAGGTGCCAATGTGCTTGTGGCAGGCACGGGGCTGTTTAAATCAAACGATATGAAAGCGGTGAATTCCGCTCTGAAAGGAACTCATTAAATGACACGAATTGCTGACAGAGAGCCGAGCCGGGTCTACCTCGAACGTCTGATATTTTTAGCGGCTCTCACAGTGCTGTCTGAGCGTATGCAAGGTGCACGAGCTGTTGTGGTGTGTGCCTTGAGCGTGGTGCTGAGTATGGCGGCGGACGCGCTGTGCTGCAAGATACGAAGGATAAAATACGATCCGCGGGCGGCGGAGGTCCCGTTCTGGGGACTTGCGTCGGCGATGATGATGCCTGCTTCCGTGCCGTTTTCGCTGGTAGTTCAGTCGGCTGTCATCTGCATAGTTGTCGGGAAGCATCTTTTCGGCGCATCGGACAATATCGTATTCAGTCCGCCTGCTATTTCAACGGCGTTTTTGCTGATCTGCTATCCCGCTGAAATGCTGTATTTCCCGAGATACGGAGAAAAATATCCTGTTTTCGGGAGCTTTGACGGAACGCTTGTTCGTTCAGCCGAGTATTCCTTGAAAATGGGAGTTGCCCCCTCGGGCAGCATTTCCGATATTCTTATGGGATCGGTTCCTGCCGCTATCGGCTGCGCATATGTGCTGGTGCTGCTGGTGTGCGGGATATGCCTTGCGGTGCGGCGTTCAAACAGCCTTTGTGTGATGTTGTCCTGCGTGGTTTCCATGGGACTGATGGCGCTTTTGTTTCCGAGGATAAACACAGACGGCTGGAGATCGGTGTTCTATGAGCTTACCTCCGGATATATGCTGTTCGGAACGATATTTATTGCGGCGGAGCCTTACCGAATACCCGAAAGGACAATGGGCAGAGTGCTGTACGGAGCCGTGCTGGGATTGGTGACGATAACGTTCCGGTTTTTCGGGCAGACGGAGGGCAGCTTCCTGTTCGCGCTGCTGATAACGGGCGCGGTATGCGACAGCTTTGACCGCATAGTGGAAAATCTGTCGTACTGGAAAAAGACCTATGTCAATTCCTTCGAGAAAAGCAAGAGTCAGATACAAAAGGGCGGCGGTCCAAGGCTCTCGGATACGCAGGAGATAATGCTTCCCGAGAAGTATCGCTACAACACTCCGCCGATCGACGGAAAGGTAAAGCGTCACCGACGCAGGCAGGAAGATAAAGTGAACAAGGAGAACCGTGATGACAAAAAGTAAGTTCAATGTCAACTCGGACGGGCTTTTCCGACAAAATATCGTACTGATGAGCGGTCTGGTGACAGCTCCGATCATCGTTGCGGCGACCTCGGCGCAGCGTGCTCTGGCGCTGGTAATGAGCTTTTTTCTGATCTCGTATACGTCGATAGTGCTGTGCAGGTTTATTTCGAGGAAGATAGCCTATTCGATACGGATACTGCTGTACGCGGTCGTGGCTGGGATAATGTATATTCCGACAATGTATTTGCTTAATATGCTGTTTCCCGATATTATAAACGGTGTGAGACTGTATATCGAGATCATGGTGGTGAATTCGCTGCTGCTCGCGAAGACGGAAACGCGCTTTTATTTAAAGCCGTTCGGCGAAATGGCGGTGGACGCGCTGATATATGTCGCGGGATTCGCGGCGGCGGCGTTTGCCGTCGGGATCATACGCGAAATGCTGGCATACGGCACTTTGTTCGGAGTTCGTTTGTTCGATCCCGTAGTGCCCGCGGCAAAGTCCCCGTTTTTCGGATTTATTCTGGTCGGGTTATTTGCGGCGCTGTGCAGGGTGATCGTCGGAAAACGCGCCATAAGGCAGAAGCGTCCGCGCGAGCATGAGCGTTTCCGCATAGCGCTGGAAATTTATGATGATGAGGAGTAATCCATGGGCGAAATTTTCGCAAGGATAGTAAGCCTTGCCATGATATCGGTGTTTTCTCAGAACGCGATATTTGACCGCGCATTCGGCGCGAACGTCGCTATATACGCGTCCCGAAAGGACGACCATGTTGTGGGGTTCACCGTTGGAATAACCGTCGTTACGACGCTCGCCAGCATTGCTTCGTTTTTTCTGGACGGCGCGGTGCTTCCGTTGGAATACGGATATTTGTTTATGCCGCTGATATATATCGGATTGATTGGAATCATATATATCGCGGGGCTGCTGGTGATGTGGAAGTTCTTCCACGGCATTTTCAAAAAGATCAAGAAATACGCGCATCTTTCGGTTTTCAACTGCGCCGTTATCGGAGCGCTGTTCTTGAATTCAAGCTACGGCAGCGACCTCGCAGGGTATATCGGCTACGGCTTCGGAACGGGTCTCGGTTTTTTCCTTGCCTGCTTTATGCTGAACATAGCGCACAAGCGGCTGGATTCGGACAAGATACCGCGAGTTTTCAGAGGGTATCCGATAATGCTTATTTATATAGGTATAGTATCTCTGGCGTTTAACGTTCTCGTAGGATACACAGCGGAGTTCTGATACTGTTAACGATTGACAGTCAAGGCTGCCGGATTCGGCTTAGGCTTTTATGCTAAGATCAACACTAATAAATACACTGCAAAGAACCTATGCCAAGATCAATATTACAAATACGCAGAAATTTCAAAAAGTGTTAAAATTTTTCTCAAGAAAAATTTTGACCGGTTCTCACTTGACTGCTAAGCGTAACGGAGCGTAGCGAAGTGAAGCGTGCAGTCAAGTGAGAATTTTGAAATTATTTTAAATAAGGAGCGAAGCGATGAAACAGAAAAAGACCAGTATCAAGATCAAGAAAAGCAAACATAATCTTTATAATAAGAAGAAAAGCAAATCGCGGCAGACTCTTACCATCGTGCTGACTGTCGTCGCAGCCTGTGTGCTTGGCGTTGTCGGTTACGGGATCGGAAAGCCGATCATGAATTATTTTCAGACGCGCGGTGAACATACGGATTCTTCGGATCCAGGCGGTACTTCGTCCGATATTTCGTCTGAGATCTCTTCGGACAACAGCTTTGAAGACAGCTCCGGCGATTCGTCGGGCAGTGATACGCCGCCTGTGCCCCCCGAGGTCGAGGATATCAAGCTGTACGTTCTTCCCGTGGACGCGACCGCAAGCTCCGCGTCGCTCGGAAGTGCTCTCGCAGCCGCGAAGGAAGCGGGATATGACACGGTTGCGGTAACTCTCAAGGACGAGAACGGATATCTGTACTACAAGACAGAGGTAGAGCGGGTAAGATACGATTCGATCATCGTCAAGGGAACTCTGACCGCCGCGCAGATCGCCGAACAGATAACCAATGCGGGTATGACCCCCGCGGCGAAGATAAGTATGCTCAAGGACAGGATCACTCCCATGTATTTCGGAGGATTCACGTTTGAGAACGGAACGCACTGGCTGGACGACTACCCGCCGCCCGATGGCAGCGGCAAGCGCTGGCTCTCGCCGTTCGTTCCCGAATCGGTGCAGTATCTCACTAATATTGCTTCGGAGCTTGCCGGAGCGGGATTTGAGCATATTATCTGTGAGAATATCACCTATCCCGCGTTCCACCCGATAGATATCGACACCTATCTTAAGCATTTGTCGCTGACCGACAGAACAAAGCGCCTTAACGCGCTGTGGGACATGGCTGACGCTGCAAAGGGCGCTGTTGAAGCGCACGGCGCTAAGCTGTGGCTTGAACTGAACGGCGCTGATTTCATCAAGGCTGACAGATTCGGTACTAACGCGGAGATCGCGGGCGACAGCGAAAAGCTCGGAAGCGTTGGGGTTATCGTGAGCTACAGCCAGAGTGGTACAGAATCGGTATATGACAATGCGAAGGCATTTGCGGGCAGTCTCAGGACAGCGGCGGGCGAAAACAATGATATAGCTGTTCTGGTAAAGCGCGGAACGTCGGGCGCGGTGTCTGAGGATATCCGCCGCGCGTTTGAGGAGAACGGTCTGCGGTTGTTCACAGAAAACTAAGAACTTGTCCGCATAGCCCGAAAGGCAAGCGTTGAGCGGCTATGTGGACAGGTTCTAAGGCAAAAACCGCCATGCGGCGGATAAAAATAAACAGTGCGCGTCTGCGGCGGCGGTCTTGCCGCTGCGTCGGGCAGGCTATAATATGGAGGACTTATTATGAATTTGTTGACTTTTATTTCCGAAGGCACCGCTGCCGCGGCTGAACAGCAGCAGGGCGGCGGTATAATGAGCATTGTATCTTTGATCCTGCCGCTTGTTCTGATGGTGCTGATTTTTTATTTATTTATAATCAGACCCGAAAAGAAGCGCAACAAGGAAACGCAGGCAATGCTCGACAGCATTCAGGTAGCTGACGAGGTGATCACCAACGGCGGAATTATCGGACGCGTTTTGTCCGTGCAGAAGGATACCGTTCTTATTGAAACAGGCTCCGACCGCACCAAGATCCGCGTTGTCAAGGCAGCTATCGCCAAGAACAACACCGAGCACGAGGATTCCGCGCCCGTTGTCGAGGCAAAGAAGTCCAAGGACGACGGCAAGACTGAGATCAAGTAACTTCAGCGGAATATTATGAAGTCGGATCTCAGGGTCGTAAAAACGCGGCAGCTTATCCGCGAGGCGCTGCTTGATCTGATGAGCGAACGTGAGCTGTCCGGTATCACGATATCCGAGCTGTGCGCTCACGCGCGGATAAACCGAAAGACGTTCTACCGCCATTACCGCGCGGTGGGTGATGTCATAACGGAGATCGAGAACGATATTCTCGCGGAGTTCGCCGCTGTTTTTAAAAGTCACCGCAGCAGTATTTTCGACGTTGGCGGGGTGCTGCGCGAGATCGGCGCTACAGTGGAGCAGCGGCGCGAATATTTTATGAAGCTGCTCAAGCACAATCCCGATCTTTTCGGCAAGGGGAAGATCAAGGCGGCGCTGTGCAGAATGGTCTCGGTATCGCTGAGAAACTCGGGCACTATCAAAGACGAAAACGCGATATTCGCGGCGTCGGAGTTCGCCGTATCGGGCGTGCTGTCGCTGTATGCCGTGTGGTTTGACGGCGGCTGCGAGGGCAGCCTTGAATCTATGACGGATGTCGCCGTAAAAATGATCTCGCAGGGACTGACGGCATTATAAACGCATTTAAAAAATGCGTCAGACTGTAGATAAACCCTTCAAATGTTGATCTTGGCTAGTTTTACAATGCTGACGAGAGGTAAGTTATCTAAAAGAAATTTCAAAACCGCTCCGCTTCACTTCGTTCCGCTGCGCTAGCCAGCCCCGCTCGGCTCCGCTCCGCACTTCGTGCTCCGCTGCGCCGAGCGGGACTGCTTTTTGAAATTTCTCCTGCGCGTTTAAATTGT
>JAIEDJ010000274.1 GCA_029068025.1 Oscillospiraceae bacterium
GAGCGGCGTGCTAAATCCGAGCACAAGCGCCCAAGCCAAGGACAACATTGCGTGGGTGACTGCAAATTTCAAAAAGCAATTCCGCTCGGCGCAGCGGAGCGCGCATTATGCTTCGCAAAACGCTAGTGGAACGGAGCCGAGCGGGGCTGGCTAGTGCAGCGCGAAAACAACGCCGCACAGCATCGTAAAGGAGATCAAGTAAAATCATTTGATCAACCTTTGAAGGAAAAATGGTGCAGCGTTGCTTTAGGTGCTGCACGGTTTTGAAATTTTTTGATAAACAGCCCTCGTCAACGTTATAAAACCAGCCGAGATCAACGTGGCAAAATAGACAAGATCAACATTTTAGGGGTTTATCTACAAGCTGAAATCTCCTGCCCTCTCGGGGAGAGGGGGGAGAGAATAGCGGATGACTCCCTGCTGGGGAGATGTCACGGAGTGACAGAGGGGGCTGACCGACAGACCTCCGCCCCCAGCCCCCCACTAAATGGAACTGCCCTTTGGGATCCCGAAAAAAGAACTTTTTCTACAGACTAAGATCTCCTGCCTATATCGAGCAGGAGATCTTACATTAATGTTCTTTGCGCTTTACGGCAAACACGGCCGCACCGCCGGCAAGTCCCGCAAGCGCGGCAGCGAAAATGTCACTTCCTGTCGCAGACGAACCGGTGTTGGGATTTCCGCCCTCATCCGAACCGCCCGTGGGAGGGGGACCTTTCCTTGGAGACTCGCCGTTAAGCAAACGTACGGCGGTCTCTTTAAACTCATCGTCAACAAAGAATATCTCGTCATTCTTAAAAGGACCGTTTTTCAGATCGACAGTATAAAAAACTCCGTCTGTACCGTTGTCCGCATAAAAAGTATACCCCAGTTCCTTTACATAAACGACCTTGTATTCCGCGTTCGTACAGTCAAACCCCGCCTGTGATAATATAGCCTCAAGCTTTCCGCGGTTGATCAGAATATCTATCAGACACTGCCCGTTATCCGTGGATGTAAATTCGATGTTATCCGCCTTTGTCCCGTCATAGGTAAACAGATAGTTCCCGACAGTCCATCCGTTCTTATCAAGTGCCTCTGCGATGTATTGATTCTTGCCGCCGATCTTTGACTCGGTAAATGTGAACTTGCCGGTATCAACATACTCGCGAAGATCCGCGTTATAGATCTGCATTACGATATTCGTATCTGCGGTGTATCCCGCCGTTCCCGCAAGTTCGCGCTCAAGTGCCGCCGCAGCGTCCTCGGGTGCCGCGGCATACGCCGAAACGCACAGCACGGGCAGACAAGCTGTTGCTGTCAGTGCCGCGATAAAATTGTTTTTCATATTTTTGCTGATCTTCATGATGATATGTTCCTTTCAATGTATAATTTTTTTTCGGGAACCCAAACGGTGAAAACTTGCCTTCCGATAATATAGACGAAATCCATAAGAAAATCTTACAAGTTTTTCAAAATATTATCAAGAGCCTGTTTAGTATCATCCAAATATTAAACAGGCTCCGAAAAACGCCACGCATACGGAAAAGCGCCGATACGGAGCGTTTTTATTATGCCCTTAGCCCAGCACGACCTCAACGCTGTGCTCACCGCCGTCAAACGCGGGGATAACGTTTCCGTCGACGGGCTTGCCGTCTACCGTCATAGACTTAACGCCCGCGCAGACATGGTTCGGGTTGGTCACACTGATATTGTAGGTCGCCCCCCTGAACTGTCTCGAGATCTTGAAGCCGTCCCACTCGTGCGGAATGGACGGATCGATCTTCAAGCCGTCATACTGCGGCTTAACGCCGAGGATATACTGCGAGATGGCAACGAAGTTCCACGCCGCCGTACCGGTCAGCCACGAGTTCTTAGCCTCGCCGTGACGCTTGCCGTCCTTACCCGCGATCATCTGCGCGTAAACATACGGCTCGGTGCGGTGCAGGTCGCTCTTTTCCTCGCGGAACGCCGGAGCAATCTTTGAATAGTACTCGAACGCCTTGTCGCCATGTCCAACAGCCGCCTCCGCGCAGATTATCCACGCGTTGTTGTGGCAGAACACGCCGGCGTTCTCCTTATAGCCGCCCGGATAAGTCGAGATCTCGCCGTACTGCATAAGGTACTTTGTGAACGCCGGATTGTTCAGCACAAGACCGTGCTCCGAGTTCAGATACTTGTCAACGCTCTCCAGCGTCTTGAGGTCATAGCCCTTATCCTTGCCGAGACCCGCAAGAACGCACCAGCCCTGCGGCTCAATGAAGATCTTGCCCTCCTCGCACTCATGAGAGCCGACCTTGCCGCCGTTGTGATCGTAAGCGCGGAGGAACCATTCGCCGTCATAGCCCTTTTCAACGGTAGCCTTGCGCATTTTCACGATCTCCGCCTCGGCGCGCTCAGCCTCAGCCTCGTCGCCCTTCAAGCGGCACATAGCCGGATACTCGGGCGCGATAAAGCAGAACATACCCGCGATCATGACCGACTCCGCGTTCTGTGAATAGAACGGCGGGTTCGGGAAGATCTCCTTATTATTATAGGTCTGGAAGCTCTCTCCCGGCTTATCCGAGAAGCACGAGAGATTCAGACAGTCGTTCCAGTCCGCACGTCCGGAAAGCGGCAGACCGTGCGGGCCGATCTTCCTGCAGACGTGGTTGAACGCCCTCTTGCAGTGATCAAGCATGGTATCCGCAAGCTCAGGCTTGTTTTCATAGGGAACCTTCTCATCGAGAATGGAAACGTCTCCCGTCTCCTTGACGTACTGCGCCACAGCGAGTATCATCCACAGCGGATCATCGTTGAAGTTGGAGCCAAGCTCATGGTTGCCCATCTTGGTAAGCGGCTGGTACTGGTGATAAGCGCCGCCGTCCTCAAGCATGGTAGCCGCGAGGTCGATAAGACGCTCTCTCGCTCTCTCGGGGATCTGATGAACGAATCCGAGCAGATCCTGATTGGAATCGCGGAAACCCATGCCGCGTCCGATGCCGCTCTCGAAGTAAGACGCGGAGCGCGACATATTGAACGTTACCATACACTGATACTGATTCCAGATATTGACCATGCGGTTGACCTTCTCGTCGGGAGAATCGACCGTGTATTGAGTAAGCAGCTTGTCCCAGTAGTTCTTAAGGCTCTCGAACAGCTTGTCAGCCTTTTCGGGAGTGTTGCAGAGCTCGATCATCTCAAGCGCCTTTTTCTTATTGAGAACGTTCTTAAGCGGCTTCTTGTTTCCAACGCCATCCGTAGTGTAGCTTGCGATGATACCGTCATAGTTCCCGCTCTCGTCAAACTTTTCGTTCGCGGGCATTTCAACATAACCCAGGCAGAAAACAAGCTCCTTGGTCTCGCCGGGAGAAAGCTCCAGCTCGATATAATGCGAAGCGATAGGCGACCAGCCCTCCGCAACGGAGTTGTTCGGCTTGCCCGCGAATACCGCGTCAGGTCGCTCAAAGCCGTTATACAGCCCGAGGAAGCTCTCACGGTCGGTATCAAAGCCGTTGATAGGCTCGCTTACGGTGTAGAAAGCGTAGTGATCACGACGCTCCTTATACTCGGTCTTGTGGTAGATCGTCGAGCCGAGAATTTCAACCTCGCCCGTGTTGTAGTTTCTCTGGAAGTTGGTGGTATCGTCATTAGCGTCCCAAAGGCACCATTCAAGGAAGCTGGTGAGCTTAAGCGACTTCTTGTCCGAACTTTCGTTGGTGATCGTTACCTTCTGGATCTCGCCGTTAAAATCCTGCGGCACAAAAAACTTAACGGAAGCCTTAACTCCGTTCTTCTTGCCCGTGATAACGGTATAACCCAGACCGTGACGGCACTCGTAGCTGTCAAGCTCTGTCTTTACAGGGCTCCAGCCGGGATTCCAAACGGTATCTCCGTCCTTGATGTAGAAGTATCTTCCGCCCATATCCACGGGAACGTTGTTGTAGCGGTAGCGCGTGATCCTGCGCAGACGCGCGTCCTTGTAGAAGCTGTAGCCTCCCGCCGTATTGGAGATCAGCGAGAAGAACCCTTGAGTTCCGAGGTAGTTTATCCACGGATAGGGAGTGCGCGGAGCCGTGATAACGTACTCTCTGGCAGCGTCATCAAAATAACCGAATTTCATTGGATAACCATCCTTTCTTATTTAAAAGCGTTCTCCGCTACGTTCACGGCACGTTTCGCTTCGCTTCACGCACCGTTCACTCGTCAGATGTCACAACCGTCGCTGCGCTCCTCTGTGACATCTGACTACGCTCCGAACGCGCATCGATTGACTTAACCGCCGTTTATATTGGAGAATTATTCTATTTTAGTATACAACAATTACAATAAAAAAACAAGTGCTGAAAACCGTTACATTGAAAAATCATATGTAACAAATTTTCAGCACCAAATATAGCTATTTTGACGAATCAAACTCCAAAACAACCTTAAACTTAAAATTTTTATCGGGATCTCCGTTTATCCCATAGCAGCTTAAAATCTCGGTCAATAAATCACCAAGTTCCCTCTGCGATGGAAAAACACGCTTCAACCTCGGTGAAACAAAGTATTTGCACACATTCCACCGTATAACATTGTCGAATCCGAACGACGTATCAGTCAGAATCAGCTCGATCTTTTGTTCTGAACTTATCTCATTGTAAAAAAGCAGAAACGTTTTTTCCCAATAATATTCGGTGTGGTCAGCGACCCCGGCATAAACGAACGCGATCATATTTTCCCTGTCGATCGTCCACTTAAACGGTACAAAAGGCTGCTTAGCAAACGGGATCGGTGAGCGGATACACGCTTCCTCAAACATCCGCTTATCCTTTTCCGTTAAATACGCGTTTTCAAATGCCATAATGATTTACCTCACAAAATTTACTCAAAATAAAACACCTTTCCCTTTGCCCGAAACGGCAGCCTTTGCCCTTTCGGAATAAGAAACGCGTGATCGCGGCGGATCATCAGATCGTCCTCGATATAGCCGTCCGTGATAATAAGTATCGGCGCGTTCTTGGGGAAATCCTCCGCGCCTTCGAGCAGGTCTACAGCCGGTTGAATGACCGTGCCGCCGCGCCCCTTGACCTCCACACGCCCTGCAATGTCCTCGGGAGTTACATACCCGATATCATAAGCGTCAGCGTCGCAGAACACTACGCGCACAAGCGGCACGTCCTTGGCGACCGAATAGCTTGCCGCCGCTCCCAAAGCCATTCCGAGCAGCTTAGGCGGCATAGAGCCAGACGTGTCAATAATTACACCGTAAGTGCGGCTGTGCTCGGGAATATCGGCGGGAAGCAGGCTCGGGCGCGGAATATCCGGCGTGCTGCTCTGCCGCCTGCTAGGTCTTGCGTAAGTGCGCCTTTTTTCAAGCGGCGCAAAGTAAACGTCGAACCACTCCGCGAGCTGAACGTCCCACGGGATAGGCGGCACTGACAGCGCCTTTATTTCCTCGATAAGCCCCGCCGGGATAAAGCCGCGGTCTGTTGAAGTGTGATATTCCAAGCCGCTCCGCAAAGCGTTTTTGCAGAATTCGTCAAGTGTTGTCGGCTCGTCAAGCCGCGCGGTGTAGCCCTCGTCGATTATGTCGCCCTTGCCGTAGCCGCGAAAAGTTCCGAGCTTTGAATTCTGCCGCAGATTTTTTATAAGAGTATCGTAAATTTCCTCTGCTGACTGTCCTTTGAGCGTCTCGTCATAGAGCAGCCCGTGCGACGGCATGACCCCGATGTGCATTTCATGAAGCCAACCGTTTATCACGAAATCACACGCGACGTTCCACAGATAGTGATCCCGCCCCTCGCGCCGCGCGTGGTGCTGCAAGCCCGCGTGCAGATACTCATGCGCCAGCACGAATTTCCATTCCTCAAGATTAAGTCCGGCGGCGCGGTTTACATAAATTTCGCCGTCCACAACATTAACGGCGGCTATCTCAACATCGTTGATACGCAGACCGTCAGGCTCGCGCGTGTCGATGACCTTGAACCCCGCCGCGATACCGCCAAGCAGCGGATAATGGTTCACGAACCACTGCGCTGCCTGTCTCGGCAAGGTCAGCGGCTTCGCGGATCCGTCGGCAGCGCCGCCCGCGGTGTTGATCACCGACCGCACCGAGTCCGCGAGCGCGTAAGCGAACTCCGAAACATAGCGGTTGCCCGTACCTGTCGGGTAAACAAGCGGCTTATCAGGCTCGATCATATCACAGAACCCGTCCCCCGAGACCCCGAACCGATTCCCCGAAGCGTTGACGCCCTCGCGCACCAGCTTGTCATAGATCCTGACCTCGCCTGCCGCTCCGCCAAAGCGTTCAAGCAAGGAAACATCGACTACAGGCGCTCCGAATTTGATATCCTCCAGAAATTTGCAGATATAAATGTCACAAGCCATATTCCACAGCGAAAAATCGCACGAAACGATCCACTTTTTTTCGTCTGTTTGCTTATCCTGCTTATCGCGCCGCCCGCGGGAATTATCAAAGCCGTCCTCGCCGAAAAATCCCGGCATACGCTCCGCGTCAAAGTGCCCGAACGCGAGGTGAAGCATACAGTGTGCGATAACATACGCCCATTCAAAAGGCGACAGATCAACGTCCTTGTTGACGCTTATCCCGTAAGGAGATACCCGTGCCGCGGATTTACCAAGCGCTGCCTTGCCGACGATCCTCGGCGTATTTCTCAGCTTTCCGAAAAGCGTATGCCGCCGAATCAGTTCCAACCCGTCAAGCAGCTGCTGTTCGTTTTTCGAGATCTTATCTTCAGCTTTTTTCTTTGCCATATTCAATCTCCATTTTAGGATCCGCCGGAATCCGCGGAGGTCAGCTTCTGAGAACTTGTTCTGAACTCCATCAGGTAACAATCGACCTTTTTTCCTTCAAACAATTCATGCCCGGGCAGCTCGTCAATTATTTTAAATCCCGCCTTCTCATAAGCGCGGACCGCTCTTGCGTTGCTTTTTTGCGGATCCAGTATCACAGCATCCGCGTTTTCCTCGGTTTTCAAATATTCAAGAACGCTCCGCATATACCTTGTACCGATCCCCCTGTTCCAATATCCCGGTTCTCCGATGAATTGATCCGCCGCAAACACGATCTCCCCGGTCTGCGGATACCGATATTCCTCATACAATTCGCCATAGAGCTTGTATATCTGTCCGTAACCGACCGCGCCGCCCCCGTACTCAAAAATGACCCTGTAATATACGGTATCCCACACCTCAGAATAATGCTCCCTTAGCGTTTCGGGAGTGTAATGAATGTCTCTTCCGCCGTAAAATTCAAGCACTCTCGCGTCGGTCAGCCACTTTAACATGAGCGGAAGATCTTCATCTGTCATGCTCCTGATCCGGATATCTCCGTTTGTTATGTCTATGTGCTTTCCGTTGTACATACAGCCGCCTCTCACTTGTCGTTTTTGATAAGCCGCGGCAGATCGCGCACTATCTCCACCATGAACCATTCGGGCAGCACCCTGCCGCCGTCCGAGCTTACCACCATCTGCGCCAGTTCGAGATTTATATGCGAAAGCTCCTTGATCATAGCCTTTGCGCGGTGAACAAGCTGCTGAGTAACTCTGTCTATTGTCTGCTTGTCCTCGGGCAGCTCCAGAAGCAGCTTCGCGCGGAAGCTCTGCGCGACAAAATACAGCACGTCGCGCTGTTCCGGCTCCGAGGGGAATCTTGCCTCGCCCTTGATGATCTCGCTCAAAAGATTCTTGTTGCCCAGATTCTTGATGAATGCCAGAAACGACCCGGCGTGCGCCGAGGAAACGCTTCCGTAAGCCAGAACGCGCAGTATCCTCTCGGGAACGTCCTTCTCCCCCGCGCCGTATTCCTTGAGCGCGTCGCTCAGCATATCCCACGAGCGCGGCGTAGAATACGGTTCCTCGGTTTTCGGCGGCTCTGAGAACAGATGATCGGGGCGTTCGGTTATGTAATCGATGACCCATTGATGAACACCGCTTTCGTAAGCCCAATCGAGCCACTGCTTTGTATCGACCGCAAGCTGAACATGGAACATTCTGTTAATCAGCGCCGAGGACATAGTCTTGACGATAGCGCTGTCCTGCGAGCGGTTTCCCGCGCCGATTACCACGCTTCCCTTTGGCAGATGATACTCGCCTATTCTCTTTTCGTGAATAAGACTGTAAAACGCCTTTTGAACCTCTTGGGAGCACGCGTTCAGCTCGTCCAGAAACAGCACATACGGCTCCTTACGCGCGATCATTTTCGGAGGAATAAACGCCGAAGTCTCGCCCTCGATCTGCGGGATTCCGATAATATCCTCGGGCGCGAGCTGACTGCCGAGCAGCGAAACGCACTCCATCCCAACATCGTCAGCGAATTTTTGAACCAGCGCTGACTTTCCTATTCCGGGCGCTCCCCAGATAAACACGGGACGCACGGGCGAGATATTGAGAAGCAGCTCGGACATTTCCGATTGCGTAACGGTAAATTTTAAATTCATTTAGTAGTTCCTTTCAAACATAATAAACAAAAACATTATATATCAATACCGAAGTCATAAAATACCAAAATATTGTTTCATACCGATTTGTGATCGCCGTAAAAACAACGCGGTAAAGGGGCAGAAGGAAACGGGCGATGCAAAGCACCGCCCGATTTTTTTATTACTTTTAGATAACTTGCCCTATGTTAAGATCCTTCCCGGGTCATCGGCATATACATCCAGTGACTCTGCGTAAAAGTCTGCCGCCCTCTCCAGATCCTTTTGATTGCTTTCGCAGCTGTCACAGACCGCCGCGGTTCTGAAGCCTGCCTTCTTCGCTGTGCGTACCGCGTGCAGCGAGTCCTCGAACACCACCGTTTCCTCGGGGACGGCGTACATCAGATCCGCCGCCGCAAGAAATACCTCCGGCGACGTTTTAGCGCCGTATTCCGTACAGCTGACAGCGCCGCTGAAAAAATCCGCCACCCCAAGCCGCGTCAGCGCCGCCATTCCGAGCGCCGCGTCTCCCGCCGTCGCAATGCTCATCTTGATACAGCGCATATGAAGCTGCGCCAGAAGTCTTGACGCGCCGTCCTTGAACCTGACCTGTTCCTTATAAAACTGCTCCGTCATTCTCGCGAAATGACGCATTATCTCTTCAACGGAATACGGCAGCCTATATTTTTCCCGCAGGTAACGCGCACTCTCGGGCAGCGACATTTCAAACAGCTTTTCTGTAAGATCGTTATCGGGAACCACATTGATCAGCCCGAGATAACGTGTTCCCAGCGTCCGCCACATCTCCGAGGAATCAAGGAGCGTGCCGTCAAGATCAAAAATCGCGCATTTAATCATATATCTTTATACCTTCCTTATTTAAAAGAATTTCAAATTTCGAACTTGGCGGCACGCTACGCTTAGCCGTCAAGTCCGAACCGGTCGAAATTAAAATTTCGACCTATTTGAAATTCACCGGGCTATCGCCTGTTGCTCTTGACGTAAGAGCCTTTGCTGTGTGTTTATAACGCTGTTCTTGGCGATTTGTTTAAAAGCTGCCAAAACGGGATTCTAAGGAGCAGCGGTCTGTCGGTCAACCCCTCTGTCACATAGCGTTGACCTTGGCTTACTCTAAAAAACGTGCTCCAGAAACGTCTTTATACCGATGATCATCAGCACGATCCCGCCCGCAAGCTCCGCCTTTGAGCCAAGCCGCTCACCGAGCCGCTTCCCGCCGACAGCCCCCGCCAGCGACAGCCCGAACGTGACCGCGCCGATAAGCAGCGCAGCGGGGACTATCCGTGTGCCGATAGCCGCAAAGCTCACGCCTACCATAAACGCGTCAATAGACGTTGCGACCGCCTGCAATAGCAGTTCGGGAAAACCAAGCTGCCTGACCTCCGCAGCCTCCGCGTCTCCCGTAAGCTCGCGGATACTTTCCGTGATCATCTTTCCGCCGATCACTCCCAGCACGCCCAGCGCAAGGAAATGATCGAACTCGGTTATGTACTCCGCAAGTCCCGACCCCAGCAGATATCCGCCAAGCGGCATAAGCGCCTGAAACAATCCAAACAGAAACGCGATCAGAAACGCCTTCCTGCGCCGCCGAAGACTAAGCCCGTCGGCGACCGCGACCGCGAAAGCGTCAGCGGAAAGCCCTACGGCAACAAAAAACAGTTCAAAAACAGACATTCAAATCACCTATTTAAAAGAATTTCAAAATACACGTCACCACAGCACGCTCCGCGCTGACGGGCTCCGCTTAGCTGTGCTGACGGTACCGGGCGAAATTAAAATTTCGCCCTTTTTGAAATTCACTGATCGATCGGCAGTTGATCTTAGCATTAGATCCTTTGCTGCACAATTTTTATGTTGATCTTGGCACCCAAGCTACGATCAACGTAACAAAAACGATCAAAGCGCCTAAACTAAGATCAACAATTTAAACGCGCAGGAGAAATTTCAAAAAGCAGTCCCGCTCGGCGGAGCTGAACGAAGTGAAGCAGACGCATTATGCGCTACGCGCAAAACGCTCGAGTGGGGCTGGCTAGTGTGCTGTTTCATTCAAAATTAGCAATAGACGCGCAGCAATTTTTTCCATATGCGCGAAGGAGGACGAAGGCTTGCTGACGCAAGTCAAGGACGACAACAAAGCATATGGGAAAAAGGGCAAGCGGATATGTTAATTTTGAGTGAGACAGTACACTAGTGCGGTGCGAAAGCAACGCCGCACAGCAGCGTAAAGGAGATCAATTAAATTCATTTGATCAACCTTTAAAGGAAAATTGGTGCGGCGTTGCTTTAGGTACCGCACGTTTTTGAAATTTCTTTTAGATAACTTGCCCCTCGTCAACGTTATAAAGCCAGCCAAGATCAACGTGGAAAACTCCGCGCGTTTTCCGATCTCATTTCTTTTTTACCTTTACCGCGCGGCTGCTCAGCATGACGTTGTTCCTCGGATCCCCGCAGTCCTCGTCCTCAAGCACGGAGATCACGTCCATTTCCGCAAACAGGTCTCCGTCGATCCTGCACTTTTCGCAGAACTCCTCCAGCGATGAAAACCGCTCGTCATCTATATAGAATTCCGTATTCGACCATTCGCCGCCGCTGTAATCCGCGTCCATTCCCAGCCTGTGCTGCATTCCGTTGTGCTCCACGATCAACCTCGCCATCGGCGCGTTTATGGATATGCACTCGCGGAACAGTGCCGTGATATCGCCCGGCGTGCAGGAAAGCGGCCGCCACTTGGGAGTGATAAATTGTTTGTTATGACTAAAAAACTTAAACGGTTTAAACATTGATCTTCCCCTTAATCATCGGTTATTTTTTCGGCAAGCAGCGGAGAATATTTATTGCGGAATTCCGTGAATGCTCCGTTGTCCAGCGCCTCGCAGATCCTGTCCATCAGCGTGTTGTAGAAATACAGATTATGGATCACCGCAAGCCGTCCCGCAAGCTGCTCTCCTGCCTTGAAAAGATGTCGGATATACGCCCTTGAGAAATTGCGGCAGGCAGGACAGTCACATTCCGTATCCATCGGACGCGGATCGTCCTTGTAGCGCTCGTTTGTCGCGTGAAGTATCCCGCGCCATGTAAAAATAGTCGCGTGACGCGCGTTTCGGCTTGGCATAACGCAGTCGAACATATCCACCCCGCGGTATACGCCCTCGATTATGTTGGACGGCGTTCCCACGCCCATCAGATAACGCGGTTTGTCAACGGGCGCATACGGTATCACCTCGTCAAGGATGTGATACATAACCTCTGTCGGCTCCCCGACCGCCAGTCCCCCGACAGCGTAGCCGTCAAGCTCCATCTCACGTATGATCTTCATATGCTCGATACGGATCTTGTCGTATGTTCCGCCCTGATTGATAGCGAACAGCAGCTGATCTCTGTTCAGCGTTTCCGGAAGAGAATTCAGCCGTGCCATTTCCTCCTTGCAGCGCGCCAACCACCGCGTGGTACGCTCCACGGAGCTGCGCACATAGTCCTCGGGCGCGGGATTCTCCACGCACTCGTCAAACGCCATTGCAATGGTTGAACCGAGCCGCGACTGTATCTGCATACTTTCCTCGGGGCCTATGAACAGACGCTTTCCGTCAATGTGAGAAGCGAAATACACGCCCTCTTCCTTAATTTTACGCAGCTTGGACAAAGAAAATACCTGAAATCCGCCGCTGTCCGTAAGAATGGGCTTATCCCAGTTCATAAATTTATGCAGTCCGCCCATCTTATATACGATCTCCGACCCCGGACGCAGATGAAGATGATATGTGTTGCATAAAGCGACGCGCGTTTTCAGTTCCCTGAGATCCATACAGGAGACCGCGCCCTTGATAGCCGCCGCAGTCGCGACATTCATAAAAAACGGCGTTTGAATATCCCCGTGCACGGTGTGAAGCACACCGCGCCGCGCCGCGCCCTCTGTCTTTATTAAAGTAAACATTTTCCGCTCCCTCAACATAATTAATTAACACTTTTCGTTTGAATTTACAAATTTAACCAATTACTTTTTAATTATATCATATATCGGCGCTTTAGTGTGAAACATTCAATAATTTTCATCATAATACACAAAATCACATATGAAATTTAGGCAAAAACGTCCGGCAATAATATCTTGTTTATTTAAAATTCGTCTTTTTGCACAAAAAAAACGACTTAAAAATATGTATATTGAAGGTTTCATTTAAAATCAGAATATGTTATAATTAGTGATATGGGATAGGTATTTTGTCCCGCATTGTTTTATCAAACATATCACTACTTTGGAGGTCAATTCGTGAAAAAATTTCCCAAAATTCTTTTATCATCTTTTGTAACAGCGCCGCTCATTCTGAATACACTGCCCTTTGCGGCAGCCGACGAGACCGGCGCTGCTCCCGGCACGTCACAGGCCGCTCCCGCAAAGCCCGTTGAGCTTCTGGGAGAAAACATCACATTCCAATATGTCAGCACTGTATTTAACGGACAAGAACAGAAGCCCGCCGTCACGGTAAGCTCGGGTAAGACCGTGCTCACCCAAAACACCGACTTCACCGTCACATATCCGAGTGACTGCGTAAACGCGGGCAAGAAAACCGTCACAATAGAAGGTATCGGAGGCTACGGAGGCAAATTTTCCGCTACATATATGATCGAACCTCTCGACTGCTCCGATAAAAACGCCAATGTCAATGTCGGCATAGCAGACTGCAGCTACAGCGGTATGCCGCTTACGCCCGATGTGACGATCACGGCAAACGGACTGACGCTTGGCGGCGGAGACTATACCCTTGCCTTTTCCGATAATGTCAGCGCGACCGCCGAGAAAAAGGCAAAGTGTGAGATCACGTTCCGCGGGAATTTCTCGGGCAGCCGTACGGAAGAGTTTGACATTGCCAAAGCCCCCTCAAAGGATCTGGATATACAGGTCATGGTACACAACGGTGACAAATTCGTATACGACCTCACGCCTCTCAAGCCGGAGGGAGCCGTATTCGGAACGATCAAGTACTATATGTGGGATTACATCGAGGAACATCAGCCCAAGATCGCGTTCAACGAGCTGAGCTTCACTGTGCCCGATAAACTGACCAGCAGCACCGCTGTCGTGATCCCCGTAAAAAACGTTCCTAACCGCGAGGACTACAATATCGTATTTTATCCCACCGTTACTGATAAGACTATTCCGACAGTCATATTGAAACCCGCAGACTGCAAATACAGCGGCGAGCCGATATCCGCAGACGTATTTGCCGCCAACGGCAGCTATGCCATGGCGGACGGCAAACAGATCGAAGGAACCTGGGAATTCTGGACGGAGCCGCCGCTGCTGCCATGCGGCAAGCAGCCCTGCATAATCTCGTTTATTCCGACGGATCCGCAGTACGCCCCGGTCGATACGATCACGTTCATAACCGTTTCAAGATCCAAGACGGAATTCGCGCTGAAACCGCACCGAACCGAGATCTCCGTCTGGCAAGCAGGACAGCTTGTGATCTCGGGGATCCCCGAGGACTACAAAGGAACTGTCACACTCCGCTGCAATAGTGATAATGAAGAGCTTAAGATCAAAAAGGTTTCTTGTGATGATATAACGCAGCGCGAATTTGAGGTGGATTTTCCGTATAAAGGCGGCAAATTCACATTCACGGCAGAGCTTTCCGGGGACGGATTGTATCTGCCCGCAAGCTCACAGTGCAGCATAACGGTCGGAGATTATGTTCCTCCCGAGGAAAAGCCTTCCGACAAGATCACCACAACCGATGAACTGAAAGCGCTGATCGCTTCCGCTGCCGAGGGCAATACCATCAGGGCTGAGGGTATGCGCAGCATTCCCGCGGATATTGTAAAGGCTGCCTGTGACAAGCGGCTGACCTTAGAAGTCAAGCTCAACGACAATTACACATGGATCGTTGATACAACAAAGCTGTCAGGTCAGGGCGAGCTTGACCTTGATATCTCAACGGCAGTGATCCCCGCCGTTCTGCTTGATAAGGTGGGCGGGGAAAATCTTTGTTCATTTAACGTTTTCGCGAAAAACCTCGGAAACGGCGCCAAACTTCAAGTATACTCGGATCGGAAAAACAACAGCTTCGCGAATCTGTTTTTATACAATACCTCAGGCGAGCTGAAATTTGTTTCCTGCGCACCCGTCAGATCGGACGGCACGGCGGAGCCTGAGATCAGGGATTCGGGCAAATACGCCGTGATGATCGACACCGAGACCAAGCTTATAGGAGATCTCAACAACGACTGCACGATCACGCTTGCAGATGTGCAGGCACTTCTGTGGGAATACGTATCGGTACCATCCAGCCCGAAAGCGGACGGCAAATACGTAAAATTCGACGTTGACAGCAACGGAATATTCAATCTCTCCGATGTAAGTACGCTGTTAAAAATATGGGTCGAAAATTAAAAACAACACCGCACGGAAACGTGCGGTGTCGGCTTGTATAAAAAACCCTCTCGGGGAGAGGGGGGAGAGGGGGGAGAGAGAATAGGGGGGGGGGGGGGGGGGGGCCCCCCCCCCCCCCGGGGGGGGGGGGGGGGGGGGGGGGGGGTCGGGGGGGGGGGGG
>JAIEDJ010000275.1 GCA_029068025.1 Oscillospiraceae bacterium
GAGCGGCGTGCTAAATCCGAGCACAAGCGCCCAAGCCAAGGACAACATTGCGTGGGTGACTGCAAATTTCAAAAAGCGCTCCCACAAGTGGGTTTCGCGCAGCGAAACACGCTTGCGGGAACGGCTAGGGCAGCACGCAGTGTTGCCCGGTTTTGAAATTTTTTGATAAACAGCCCCTCATCAACGTTATAAAACCAGCCGAGATCAACATGGCAAAATAGCCAAGATCAACATTTTAAGGGTTTATCTCCGCTGTTTTTAACGCACTATGGCAAGCGTCATATATCCTCCGTACATCAGCATAAGGATCACGCCCTCCGCGCGGTTTATCGTTTTCTTTGTAACACAGAAAATATACGTCAGTATCGAGACCGCCATAAGGATCAGCAGATCGCAAAGCCCCTGCCCGTTGATGTTCATAGGCGTTATTGCCGCCGAAGCCGCAAGCACAAACAGAATATTGAACACGTTCGAGCCGACGACGTTTCCCACCGCAATATCGCTCTCGCCCTTTTTCGCGGCGACGATACTCGTTACAAGCTCCGGCAGAGACGTTCCAACGGCTACTATCGTAAGCCCCACAAGCGTTTCGCTCATTCCGAAGCCCGTCGCTATCTTGGTCGCGCTGTCCACGACAAACTGACCGCCGATTATGATCCCCGCAAGTCCGCCTATCGTAAAGATGATACATTTCAGCAGACTGCGCTTTGGTTTGTCCTCCTCGGTATCGGCTGCCGCCATTTCCTTTCTCGAACGCAGCGCGGATGTTACCACCGAATATAGGAATATCCCCATCATGATCAGCAGAATGAACGCCTCGTTCCGGGAAATAACATTCACATCGCCGCTGCCGAGCGCCGTATCAAATGCCGCGAGCGCCAGAACCGCAGTTGAGATCAGCATAAACGGAAATTCCTTTTTGATGATCTGACTGTCGACGTTTACTGGCTTTATAACAGCGCTGATACCGAGCACCGCCAGCAGATTGAACATATTCGATCCGATAACGTTTCCGACGGCGATATCATTCGAGCCGTTTATTCCGGCGATAATGCTTACAGCCGCCTCGGGAGCGCTCGTTCCGAACGCGACAATAGTAAGTCCGATGACGATAGACGGGATCTTCAGAAATTTCGCGATCCCCGAGCTGCCGTCAACAAAGAAGTCAGCGCCTTTTACAAGCAGCGCAAATCCAATGATCAGAAGAACAAATGATAATACCATATAAGATCCTCACAAATATAATTTTATGTGATGAAAACAAATTATTTCCAAACGCTGATTATATAATATCACACTCATCGGATAAAGTCAAGTCTTAAAATGTATTAAAATAACCGCATAAAACCTCAAAAAGCCGGAAAATCCGCGCCCGGCTGAAAGCATGGGCGCGGATTTTTATTCACACATGAAAATTATATCAGTGTTCATCGATCTGAACGAAGTAGTAAGCGGACGCAGGCGCGGCTTGATTTACAAGCATCATGACAACGACTCCGTCTGCCACTGTGAACATTCCGGCCATATAGGCGTTTTCGTTTCTGAGAGTGATCATTGTATTGCCGTTTATCAGCTCGTAATCCATCGAGGTAGCCTCTGCTGATGCTATAACATCAGCCTTACCGCCGCTGTTGAAGAAAATGTTATAGTGACCTCCAAAGCCTTCAAGGATAGCTTCGACCTGCTCATCGGTATAGTCAATGCCTTCTTCGGAAAGTCCTCCGACCAGCGCCCAGCCGGTGTAATCAATATTATTGACCGCATACGGCTCAGCGGTGGTTATTTTTTCGGGAAGCCTGATAGCATCGGACTGATCGCTCTCGGGAGCGCTGTCGGAGCCTTGCTGATCCGAACTGCTCCCGGGATCGCTCGTTGGAGTATCGGAGCTCTGCTGATTTGTGCTGCTGTTATTCGTACTGTTGTTGGAGGGGCTGCTCTCCTTTTCCTCTCCGCAGCCCGCGAGGGAGAGTGTCAGCGCCGCGCAGAGAAGCGCAGCAATAATTTTTTTCTTCATAATAAACTTCCTTTCTTTTGTTAGATTCGCGGAAACCGCGAAAGTATTGTCACCGCTTAATAACAAAGCGTGTGTTTACATAAGGATAAAATGCGTTCGCAGCAGTCTTAATATACTATGGTCGTGATCTCGCCGTCACTGCATTCAAAGAAAGCAGCGTCGGAATAGGCATAGTTGCCCGCCGCGTCCCACATTTCAAAAACCAGGGAATACAGTCCGTCAAACAAGGGGGCCTCACCGAATGTGGTACTTGCCGTCACGGTAAACTCCTCAGCGGCATACATCTCAAAATCGTCGTTTCCGCTGTAGGAAGCTGCCTTCCAGATAGTGGTGATCACATCGCCTTTTTTCAGCAGGCGCATTTCCTTGCTTGCCATACCCGACTCGTCAAGTCCCTGAGACGCGCCGATAATTATCCATTCCTCAGTAATGAAATCGTATGCGGTCTGCAGATAGTATAACTCCCCGTTAAGCAGAATGGGCGAAGAATAAAGGTTATAGTCGTCACCCTCAAAGGAAAGCTCCATATATACCAGATGATCGTCGATCGCGCCCCAGACGCCGCGGAAATTGTCATAGAACACGCCGTTATCCCAGTCGGCGGTCAGATCGTTATCGCTGCCGAGCAGCAGCATAAGATCGTCTTCCTCATCCACATAAAACAGGGAGAATTCAATTCCCGCCAGAACGTCCGCCGCCTCGGGACCAAGCGTCATAAATGCCGAGCCGTCATCGGTCAGATCCAACGGCGCGTTGTCCCAATTCTTGTCAGCCAAAGTTATGAGCTTGGGAAGCTCCTTTATATTCAAAGAAGCGAGGTAATCATCTCCGCCGGCTGCCAGCTCACCGGTAATGCCATAGGTATACAACTGCTTAAAGGCGGATCCGGTGCCCATATTGATATAACCGTTCAGGTCGCTGATATCGCCGTTGTATGAGTAATAACAGCTTAGCCCCGTAGCCTCAGCGCGGTAAACTCCGCCCACCTTGAAGACCACGCAGTCGGCGAGCGCGTTAGAAACACCCTGTGCTGAGGGCAGCAGCCACGCGGTCTGACGAGCCAGATGTCCCAGATCGACCATGTTGGTATAGCCCTTCTCCCTGGTATTGCCGCCGTAATTCTCGCTTTGAGAAGCCGCGCGCCCAAACTGAGCAAAGAAGCCCGGATCACGGGAAGCCTCCGCAAGCGCTTCCTGCCCGAAGATCTCATATGCCTCAAGCAGCGGAGTGAGCTTGGTAAGATCGGTCACGGACAAGGTGGTCTGATCCTCCGTTCCCATTGCTTCACAGCCGTCGTAATATGTATTGCAAATGGCGAT
>JAIEDJ010000276.1 GCA_029068025.1 Oscillospiraceae bacterium
CAGCACGATCTCGGTCAAGAGCAGAAACGGCGGTTATTTGTTCGGGCGGAATTTCGATTGGAATTCTGTGACGCGCTGATCGTTCATTCCATGCCACAAAACGGCTATGCCTCTATATCTACCGTCAATACGGGCTTTATCAACATGGCAGGAATGAAGCTAAGCTCTTTGCCCGACAACATTCAGGTAATGATCGCGATGTATGCGCCGCTTGACGGAATGAACGAAAAAGGGTTGGCGGTTTCGGTGAATATGATACAGGATTCCACGACTATTTCTCAGAACACTAATAAGCCCGATATTACCACCACAACAGCGATCAGACTTTTGCTGAACAAGGCGGCTAACGTTGACGAGGCGCTTGAATTGCTGCGGCAATACGATATGCACGCTTCGATGGGGTTAATGACTCACCTCGCTATTGCCGACGCGAACGGAAAAAGCGTAGTTGTCGAGTATATCAACAATGAAATGAATGTTATTGAAACGCCCGTTGTTACAAATTTTTATCTTGCCGAGGGCAGCAAGCACGGTATCGGCACGGAGCAGTCGCACACGCGTTATGACATTCTGATGAACACACTCGGGGATAAGCCCACAATGGATATGGACGATGTTTGCGACGCATTAAGCAGGGTCAGTAAGAAAAATTTCGGAGAATTTGAGTCCACCGAATGGAGTATAGTTTTCAACCAGAGCACAGGCGAAGTTCACTATTATCACCGCGAGAATTACGATAAGAGGTATACTTTCTCAATAAAGTGAGGTGTCTATGAATTACTTAAAGGTACTGTTCGATCTATACAACGCGAAAAACAACGTAAAAAAATCAGCCGCACAAATCAAGAAATTGCAGCAGAAAAAGCTGCGTAAAATGTTGAAATATGCCTATGATCATTCGGAATTTTATCATCAAACATTTCAAGCCGCGGGTATTACCGATAAATATATTGAAAGCACTCCGCTTGAAAACTTCCCGACTATTGACAAACAAATTCTTCTTTCGCATTTTGATAAGATAATCACTGTTTCGGATATTACTCAAGAGGAGTTGCTGCGGTTTGACGAAAGCACGGAAAAAGACCGCCGCGCGTTCAAAGGAAAATATCACGTTGTACATTCAAGCGGCAGCACGGGAAAGCCGGGGTATTTCGTATACGACAACAACGCGTGGAATGCTATGCTTATCGGAATTATCCGCGCGGCATTATGGGGAATGTCAATGCCTCAAATTCTGAAATTCCTTGCGGAAAAGCCACGAATTGCCTACATTGCCGCAACGGACGGACGTTACGGCGGAGCAATGGCGGTGGGCGACGGGATAGACGGTGTTGGCGCTTCGCAGATCTATCTTGATGTTAAAACTCCGCTGTCGGAGTGGGTGGAGCGGATCCGCGAGTTCAAGCCGAATATGATAATCGGCTATTCGTCGGCGGTAAAAATACTTGCCGAGCTTGTTGAAAGCGGTGATGTGGAACTTGAAATAGCGCAGGTCGTTACCTGCGGAGAACCTCTTGGAGCTAATCTTCGGCGTTATCTCGAAAACGCGTTCAACACAAAGGTCATCAACTTCTACGGCGCAAGTGAATCGCTTGCTCTTGGCGTTGAGGTCGATCCCGAGCAGGGAATGATCTTATTCGACGATATGAACATGATCGAGGTGTGCGAGGACGGAATGTACCTCACATCGCTGTACAACTTCGCGCAGCCTCTTATCCGTTATCGGCTGTCGGACAGCCTTACATTGGAAAATGCCGACGAGAGCTGCCCGTTTACAAGAGCGGTCGGGCTTCTCGGCAGAAACGAGGACGTTTTGTGGTTCGAGGACAGCGAGGGAAATCGTGAATTTCTGCACCCGCTGGCGGTCGAGGGATTCTGTATCGAGGGATTGACGGACTATCAGTTTGTGCAGCTCGGTAATAACAAATTTGAAATGCGTGCGCAGATTTCGGCGAGTTCTTCACATTCGGATATCCGCGCTAAGATCATTGAACAAATGGAAGCGGTTTTGAATGAGAAGCATTTAAACTTTGTGAATTTCAATGTTAAATTTGTCGATGAGATCACGCCGGATATAACGACCGGCAAAAAGCGGCTCATTATCGGAAATTTTCAAATTCCGGGGTGTGAAACAAGGAGAGCAGTATGAAAAACGTTATATTAAGCGCCAAAAATGTCTGCAAAACCTTTTCGCAAGGCGGCGCGGACACTCAAATATTAAAATCGATAAACGCGAAAATTTATGAGGGCGATTTTACCGTAATTATGGGCGCTTCCGGTGCGGGAAAATCCACACTGCTTTACTCAC
>JAIEDJ010000277.1 GCA_029068025.1 Oscillospiraceae bacterium
GGGATTGTCATAAATATACATCGTAAATGTTGTGCCGCTTGCGCCAAAGCGAACTTGGAGGGTTCCCACTGCTGCCGCTATTGCAAGACACGTCGGCACGGCGAGATGGCAGCTTCCGATCTATCACTACGATGATTACCCCAATTGGGAGGTTATGCAGTATTACGACATTCCGTCAAGATACGATATTCCTTCAAATCCCGAAAAGATCACCTCTGAAAAGACGGGCGAGGTCTACTATTCGGAGCCTAACCGCATAGTGCTGTTTTTCGGTGACGCAAAGGTAAGCAGCGAATACACACCCGTAGGATATTTCGATCCAACGCCGGAATTCATATCCGCAGTTAAGAACAATCCCGTGCTGGAGGGCTGGGGAAACAAGCTTGTTATTATTCAGCCGGATAATTGATTATTTTTAGGAGTGATCTTATGAATGGCTATAATGAAAACGCAATAGTTCAGAACCTGATCGACGCAGGCTGCGGACAGGAGTTTATCGCGGAATTTATGGAGGATCTTCGGAATGATAACATCTCCAAGGACTTGAAGCTTTTGCAGGCACACAGGCGTTCACTGCTTGATGATCTTCACAAGGAGCAAAAGCGGATCGACTGTTTAGATTATTTAGTTTACAGAATGACAAAGGAGAATCCGATATGAGAACAATTACAAACCAAACCTTTGACGAGGAAAGAGCGCTGTACGGCGAGCGTGATATTATGGTGAGCGGGTGCAGATTTGATGGTCCCGCGGACGGCGAAAGCGCGTTCAAGGAGTGTGCGAATGTTGCGGCGGAGAATTGCTTTTTTAATTTGCGCTATCCGTTCTGGCATGATAATAAATTGAAAATTTCCGGTTCCGAAATGACTGAGCTTTGCAGAGCGGCGCTGTGGTATTCTCACAATATCGAGATCACCGATACAAAGCTGCACGGCATTAAGGCGCTTCGTGAGTGCGGAAATGTTGTAATTCGCAATTGCGATATTATCTCTCCGGAATTCGGTTGGTCGGTGAACGGTCTCGAAATGACCGATTGCACCGCCGAGAGCGAATATTTTATGATGCGTTCGGTCGATCTGCGTTTTAATAACGTAAAATTCAAGGGTAAATATTCGTTCCAATATATCGAAAATTCCGTGTTTGAAAATTGTGTTTTCGACACAAAGGACGCGTTCTGGCACGCGAAAAACATTACCGTAAAAAATTGCGTTGTCAAGGGAGAATATCTCGCGTGGTACTGCGAAAATGTGACCTTTGAGAACTGCAAAATTATCGGAACACAGCCGCTTTGCTACTGCAAGGGTCTGAAACTCATCAATTGTGAGATGATCGGCACCGATCTGAGCTTTGAAAAGTCCGAGGTCGAGGCCTGCGTTACAACGCCGATAGTGAGCGTAAAAAATCCGCTTTCCGGGCATATTTGCGCACCGAGTATAGGCGAAATTATCCGCGATGATGAAAATTCACGCGGTAAGGTCACTATATGCGGCGAAGGCTGCTGCGCGTAACAATACCATGGAGTGCCTTTTCAAGGGAATTCTGATAGGACTTATGTTCGGTGTTCCGATAGGGGCGGTCGGCGCGATGACGGTTCAGCGAACGCTGGATCGCGGTTTCGGCGCGGGATTGCTGACGGGGCTTGGTTCGTCTGTTGCGGACTGCCTGTATGCTTGCGTAGGAGTTTTCGGACTGACCTTTATTTCAGATTTCTTGCTGAAATATCAGACGATTATCACCATTATCGGCGGCGTATTTGTGTTGATAATGGGAATAAGCCAGCTTTTTAAAAAGCCTTCCGAAAACGCTCCGCAAAAGTCGGCGGAGGGCGCGAAGATGTTTCTTTCATCGTTCGCGGTAGGAATCACGAATCCTGCCGCGATTCTGACGTTTCTTTTCGCGTTTACATATTTCGGTATTGCGGAAATTTCGGGAGCGTTTAACGGAATTTTGCTTGTCGCGGGTGTGTTTATCGGCACATATATCTGGTGGACGGCTCTTTCGGGTGTTGTTTGTATTATAAAGCGCAGATCGGGAAATAAAACGCTGCCTTATTTGAATAAGATCTTCGGCGTTATTTTGATCTTATTTTCCGCGGTGATCTTCGGGAAAATAATTTTGTAAAACGGAGGAAAGCATGAAAAAGTTTTTGCTTGTAATTATCGCAAGTGCATTATTGATATCCGGGTGCAATAATTCGGAGCCTGATAACAACCCAAGCCCGGTGCCGTCAAGCGAGAGCGGGAC
>JAIEDJ010000278.1 GCA_029068025.1 Oscillospiraceae bacterium
GACCTGCGCATTACGAATGCGCTGCTCTACCGACTGAGCTACACCAGCATATTAAATTATAAAAATCTGCAAGACTAGCGACCCGTTGCCGCGTCTCCTTATCAAGTACACACGACCTGCGCATTACGAATGCGCTGCTCTACCGACTGAGCTACACCAGCATATGTTTTATTATTTTACAAAATAACCTGCGGAACGGAAAAACCTATTGCAAAATCCAACAGAGTGTGTTATAATAAAAGAATAATCATAACAGCTTTTATATTATACACTATTTTTTTGTGTTTGTCAAGTGCATATGGGGGGATTTTTATAAATTTCAAGAAAAAATTTTTTCGCGTAATTGGATATATCTGTTGCGCGTTATTGCTGATATTGTGCATTATTCTTATAATTGCTGCTGCCGCTTTCGGTTCGAGAGATACTGTGAAGATCTTTGGTTTTAATCTGTACATCGTTCAGACGGACGGGTTTGAGCGTGCTCCGAAGGGCAGTGCGGTCATCGTAAAAAAGACAACTGCGTATGAGCTTGATGCCGGAAAATTGATCCTGTATGAACAGGCAAACGATCCTTCCAAGTGTGCATTGGGATATGTTACCGAGGTCACCGTGAATGATGGTACCTATTATCTTAAAGTGAGCGATAATATTGAAACTGTCGATGTTCCCGAGTCGCGTCTGGTCGGCAGTGCCGATTATTCCAGCGTTATGGTGGGAACGGTCATTAGCTTTATCAAAACTCCGTTTGGCATTTTCTGTGTGGCTGTTATGCCGTGCCTGGCGCTGATACTTTACGATATTATACGCGCTGCCGCTTCGCGAATGCCCGATCCCGAGGTGGAGCCGCAGCTTAAAAACCGCAGTGACGAGGTCGTAACTCAGAAGAATATCTCCGTAAACAGTGACGGCAAAGCGGCTTATTCCCGCAGTGCAAAAGATAAGAACTCTTCGGCGGCTAACGACGTTTTGTTCAACTACTCTCCAAAGACCGCAAAACAGCAAAAGCCCGCCGACCGTCCGATCATTCCGCTTACCGACAAGAGCACTGATACGGTTAAGCCTATGGATATTTCTCAGAACAGTGTCAAAAAACGTGTGAATCCTGCTGCCATCAGCCGCAGCGAACCCACTACTCCCGAAAACGTCGGGATCAGCAGATACGTTCAGAATTCCAAACGTGATACTGTGTCGGATGATCCCACTTCAAAGACCGCAGAACTGCCTAATATTACAAAAGAGACTGTAAAACGCGACAGCAGGGACGCGTTCTTTACACAGACGTCCTCTCCATCGGCAGCAGTCAGACCCGATGATCCCCAAAGCCTGCCACCCAGAAAAGGACAGGCTCCTCAGATCGGCAGACAGATACCCAAGCGCGTTTCAGGCGGCGAGGACGAGCCGGTTGTCAAGCGCCAGAAAACGGCGGGAAAGCGCAGCACTCAAATACTTGCGTCCAAGCGCGTTGACGATCTTATTTCGGATGATGATGATGTTCGTGATAAAAATCGTATCAGGGATGATATCGTGGACGATATCCTTTCCGGAATAAGAAAGTAAAATTCAATATTGAGAGGTTCTTTATGGACATAAACAAAATTCTTGCCGACGAGTTCAAGATCCGCCGTGAGCAGGTCGACAATACCGTAGCGCTGATCGACGACGATAAAACGATCCCGTTTATCGCGCGATACAGAAAGGAACAGACAGGTTCGCTGGATGATACCGTTCTGCGTGAGCTGTCTGACCGTCTGACATATCTGCGCAATCTTGAAAAGCGCAAGGAAGAGATATCCGCGTCGATCTCGGAGCAGGACAAGATGACAGATGAGATCGCGGCTTCCATTGAAAAGGCAATGACTTTGGTGGAGGTCGAGGACATATATCGTCCGTTCAAGCCCAAGCGCAAGACTCGCGCGTCAGTTGCCAGAGAAAAGGGACTTGAGCCGCTTGCCGAGATCATTCTGAAGCAGGATCCGAACGTTGTCCCCGAAAAAGCGGCAGAGGATTTTGTCAGCGAGGAAAAGGGCGTTGCCACAGTTGAAGACGCGCTTCAAGGCGCTATGGATATCATCGCCGAGGACGTTTCCGACAGCGCCGAGCTTAGAAAACGGCTCAGAGAGCTTATTTTCAAGAGCGGAAATATTATTTCCCGCGCGGCTGCCGAGGATTCTAACGAGGTCTACAAGAACTATTTCGAGTATTCCGAGCCTGTGGGAAAGATCGCGGGTCACCGCGTTCTCGCTCTTGACCGCGGCGAAAAGGAGGACGCTCTCAAGGTCTCGATAGAGCTTCCCGAGGGAACTGGGGAGAGTATGTGCGTCCGCGAGTTCACCAACAACACGAGCCCATGCGGACAATTGGTGCGCTCCGCATGTGAGGACGGATACAAGCGTCTGATCTTTCCGTCTGTGGAGAGGGAAGTGCGCGCGGAGCTTACGGCTCAGGCGGCTGAGGGAGCGATCAAGGTATTTGCGTCCAATCTGCGGCAGCTGATCATGGCGCCGCCAGTTAAAAATACGGTCACGCTCGGTCTTGATCCCGGTTACGCTCACGGCTGCAAGTGCGCCGTTGTGGACAGCACAGGCAAGGTTCTGGATACTACCATTATTTATATAACACGCTCTAAGGGTGAAGCGGAAACAGCTAAAAAGGTCATTGCAAAGATGATAGAAAAGCACCATGTTTCTACTATTGCGATAGGAAATGGCACCGCATCGCGTGAGACAGAACAGTTCACCGCGGAGCTGCTGAAAACCATTCCTCAGAAGGTCTCGTATATGGTGGTCAGCGAGGCGGGCGCGTCGGTTTATTCCGCGTCAAAGCTGGCGGCTGAGGAGTTCCCGGACTATGACGTTTCGCTGCGTTCGGCGGTGTCCATCGCACGTCGTCTCCAGGATCCGCTGGCGGAGCTTGTCAAGATCGATCCAAAGGCGATCGGGGTAGGGCAGTATCAGCACGATATGCCCAAGGCGCGTATGGACGAAGCTCTCAAGGGCGTGGTGGAGGACTGCGTGAACTCCGTCGGCGTTGATCTCAATACCGCGTCTTATTCACTGCTGTCTTATATTTCGGGGATCAATTCCACGGTCGCGAAAAATATTGTCGCGTACCGCGAAGAAAACGGCGCGTTTACCGACAGAAAGCAGCTGCTCAAGGTAAAGAAGCTCGGCGCGAAGGCGTATGAGCAGTGCGCGGGATTCCTGAGAGTTCCGGGAGGAAAAAATCCGCTTGATAATACGGGTATCCACCCGGAGTCCTACGAATCGGCAAAGCTGCTGCTGGATAAGTGCGGAATTGATCCCGAAGAGCTGGGCTTCAGCGCCGCAGTGCGTAGCAAGGTCGAAAAGGTCGGTTTGAAGAAGATCGCCGAGGAAACGGGAACCGGTATCCCGACGCTGGAGGATATAGTAAAGGAGCTTGAAAAACCCGGGCGTGATCCTCGTGACGAGCTGCCTCCGCCCTTGATGAGAAGCGGCGATATTATGGAGATAAAGGATCTTAAGCCCGGCATGGAGATGATGGGCACGATCCGCAATGTAATAGACTTCGGCGCGTTTGTGGATATCGGAGTACACGAGGACGGACTTGTCCATATTTCCCAGATATGCAATAAATTTATCAAGCATCCGCTGGACGTTGTCAAGGTTGGCGATGTTGTTAAGGTGTGGGTGCTGGACGTTGATGTAAAGCGGGGAAGGATCTCGCTTACAATGAAAGATCCAAATAAAGCAAAATGAGAAAGCTTTCTCTTTCCGAAGTTCTTCCGGGTATACTTATCGTTGTGACGGTAATAACGATCATCGTTGTGCTGTTGCTCAACATATATCCTCCGTTGAAGAACGCGGAGATTATTGACGATTCATCGTTTTATTCGGATGTATCATCGAATGATATGCCGGAAAACAATTACAGCGGCAGTTCCGATCTGTCCGGAAACAGTTCCGGAAGCAGTTATGATCCCGAAAGCGGTTCTTCTGAGCCGCAGGGCGGAAAGATCAATATCAACACTGCCACAGTGACTGAGCTGATGACGCTTGACGGGATCGGCGAAGTCAAGGCAAAGGCAATAGTGGAATACCGCGAGGCAAACGGATATTTTAAGTCTATCGACGATCTTGTACTTGTCAGCGGTATCGGTGAGAAAACTTTGGAAAAAAATCGCGACAGGATCACGGTGTGATAATACAGTACACTATTCCTTTTCCGCTACTTTAGCAAAACCCTCCCTTGGTTGTTACTTCAAGGGAGGGTATCTGTATTTGTTTATTACGGCGTTAAATCCCGTCTTTGCCCGCGCTTCAGCTCACGCAGCTTTTCGTTAAGTCTGCCGCAGATGATCCTTAGCCGTCTGTTTACCTCGGGCATGTCTCTTTTTAGCGGGATGTTCACATATACTTGAAACGTTCCGAACCACAGAAAGCGCAAATCGAATTCGTCATCATCAAACTTGTATTGATAGATAAAATCCACTTCTTTGATCGACAATTCATTCAGCGCGGCATATTCCATGACCAGCGCGTAAAACGGATCTATCATACCGGGAATTCGCTCCCAATGATCAAACGCGATCTCTATGCAGTTTTCTCTGCGTGATTCTTCTACCCAATACAAGGCGCACCTCTTTATCTAATGCCATACTTCTCGATGATGTAGTCCATATCCTTGTCGCCTCTGCCTGATAGATTGATAAGAATAGAGCCTTTGCCCATCTTCTTGCCAAGCTTCATGGCATAGGCTACCGCGTGAGAGCTTTCGATAGCGGGGATGATACCTTCAAGTCTGGATAGCGTAAAGAACGCGTCAATGGTCTCGTTGTCGTCAACAACGTCGTACTTTACACGGTTGAGATCACGCAGGAACGCGTGCTCGGGTCCCGATGAGGGATAGTCAAGTCCGCTGGCTACGGAATATACGGGCGCTGGGTTGCCGTTCTCGTCCTTGAGCATAATGCTGTTGAATCCGTGCATAACGCCCTCGGAGCCGTAGGTCAGGCTTGCGGCGTGGTCGCCGAGCTTGGCGCCGCGTCCGAGAGGTTCAACGCCGTAGATCTCAACGGGATCGTTGAGGAATCCCGAGAACATACCCATAGCGTTGGAGCCGCCGCCCACACAAGCGACTACCGCGTCGGGAAGCTCACCCGTCATTTCAATAAACTGCTCACGGGCTTCAATGCCGACTACGCTCTGGAAGTCGCGGACCATCATCGGGAACGGGTGAGGACCTACGACAGAGCCTATGCAGTAAATGCAGTTTTTGTAATCCTTGAGATAAGCGTCAAATGCGGCATCTACCGCTTCCTTGAGCGTCTGAAGTCCGTCGGTGACTTCAACGACGTTTGCGCCGAGTATCTTCATTCTCGCAACGTTGGGAGCCTGCTTTTTGATGTCGACAGCGCCCATGTAAATGTCGCACTCAAGCCCGAAATATGCCGCCGCGGTGGCAAGGGCAACGCCGTGTTGACCAGCGCCGGTTTCCGCGATGACCTTTTTCTTGCCCATATACTTCGCGAGCAGTGCCTCGCCCATGCAGTGGTTAAGCTTGTGAGCGCCCGTGTGGTTCAGATCCTCGCGCTTTACATAAAGCTGAACGTTTCCGACCTTTGAGGAAAGGCGCTCCAGATAAGAAATGGGCGTGGGTCTGCCCTGGAATTCACGGCGGATCCTGCGCAGCTCGCTTATAAACTTGCTGGATTTGCAGATCGTGAAATACGCCTCGGTGATCTCGTCCATAGCCTTCTTGAGATCGTCGGGAACGTATGCGCCGCCGTATTTTCCGAAATATCCGTTAGCGTCGGGGTAGTTTTTCAGGTAGGTGTCAAAGTTTATTTCTCCGAAATTCATAATAATTCCTCCAATATATCCAAAAAATTAATACAAAATAACTATAACACAAAAAACACGGTTTGTCAAGGCTTTTTCCTTGAAAATGCGTGATAAACAGCATAATTCTCATTCGTTTTTTTCACACAGAACATCATAACAGGAAACAAACGAACGCAAATTATGTCGAAATAAATGAATATTTTTCACTAAATAGCAGACAATACCGTCAGCAGCTGTTTACTGCTATTTGTAAATTAAATTCTTGGAGGTTTTATATATGAAAGCAACGGGAATTGTCCGTAGAATAGATGATCTGGGCAGAATCGTTATTCCAAAGGAGATCAGAAGGACTATGCGGATCCGCGAAGGTGATCCTCTGGAAATATATACAAGCCCCGACGGCGAGGTTATTTTTAAAAAGTATTCGCCCGTCGGAGAAATAAGCAACACCGCGTCGCAGTATGCGGACGTGCTGTCAAAGGTGGGAGGCTGTCCCGCCGTGATCTGCGACCGCGACCATGTTATCGCGGTATCGGGAATGAGCAAGAAGGAGATCATCGAGCGCAGAGTGTCCGGGTCACTGGAGGATCTGATAGAGCAGCGTAAATCCTATGTTCTTAAGAGCGGCGAAGAAAAGCGCCTGAATCCCATAGAGGGAGTTGACCGATTTGCGATAGCGTGTTCTCCGATCCTTGCTTCGGGTGATGTAAACGGCGCGGTGATCATGCTCAGCGACGGCGCCAATGATACAGCGACTGCGGAGCAGTCGGCTCTGGTACAGGCGGCAGCAATGTACTTTGGCAAGCAGATGGAAGAATGATTAGCAGGTAAGAGGTCGGAAGCGTGCTTCTTACCTCTTTCTTTTTCGTGATCTTCATTCGCCAATTTTTCCAAATTTTGTTCTTTTTTTTAAAATTAATGCAATTTTATGCAATATTCGCCAAAACGCTTGACTTTTCGCAGAAAAGGTGTTATAATTACTGTAACTATAAAGTACGTTTATATAAAGAAAACAAAAATTGGGGAAATGAATAATGAAAAACAAATTTAAAGGCGCGATCTCAATTGCGGCGGCGATTTGCGTACTCTCGGGGTGTTCGGGCAGATCCGAGCAGAACGCCAATATCATTGATGTAGGCAACGCGGTAGTTTCCGGCTCGCTGCTGCCCGGCAGTATGTCTGATCCTGTATCATCGAATCCACAGTTGGGTTCGTCCTCGGATAATGATCCCGGGGGAAGTTCTTCCTTGCCTTCAGGCGGCGGATCCGGTTCTACCTCATCAAGTTCCGGGTCACGTTCAAGCTCTTCATCGGTTTCTTCATCAAATAAGTCTTCAAGTTCAACGTCAAGTGAAAGCTCTCCGTCGATAGGTCCGCATACATATCCCGCAAAGCCGCTATCCTCCTCCGAGGGTTCGAGCACCTTTATGGGAAGTACGGGCACGCAGTCGAGCGACACAAGTTCATCTTCAACAAGTTCATCAACAACTTCTTTAACTTCTTCGGAACAGCCAAGCTCATCATCGGTTCAAAGTACTCCCGTGCCGGAAAAGCCTTCATCCTCCGTCAATACATACAAAACACTGAATTACACGGAAGTTAAAGGCGTATGGATATCTTTTCTGGAGATAAGGGATATGCCGAGCAATTCTCCCGCTGAGTTCAGAAAAGCGATCAGCGCGGTATATGACAACTGCGTTTCTCTGGGAATAAATACTGTCTTCGTTCACGCGCGTTCTCACGGCGACGCTTACTATGATTCGGAGCTGTTTCCTTATACGAAATGGCTTTCGGGCGGATTTGACGCGCTTGAGATCATGATCGACGAGGCGCATAAACGGAACTTGTCGTTCCAGGCGTGGATCAATCCGCTGC
>JAIEDJ010000279.1:0-512 GCA_029068025.1 Oscillospiraceae bacterium
ATATTATAGAGGGGCTAACCCTCTAAAAAATATCAAGGAGGAAATTTAATGAAACACAAATCTTTAAGGAAGGCAATTATTTTTGCGGGCGCGGTGGTATGCGTATTATCGCTGGGTATTTCGGCTTTTGCGGCGGAAAGCAAAGGAAACAAAACCGAGGTATCGGCAAGCGCAAAAGCAACAGATCCGGTTTTGTATGTAAAGGATGGGTTCTCTATTATTTATGAGGATGAGAACTTTTCCATAGGGGTAAGGGAGATTGGTTTGTCCGAAGTGCTTGAGCTTGAAGAGCTCGGCGAACCGGTTTTGGTCAGCAGAAATGAATATGTCGATGGCGATTACAGATATGTTGATGAGGTATATTGTCAAACGGTAAATTCTTCTGAAGGTTCTCTGAAGGAGAGTGTTTTTATCGGCACTCACGAGCTTTATTATGATCTTGGGCTTCCCGACGGAAAGAGCATGCACTTGGGAACTATGCGGATAGGAGGCACTTTTTACTTGGACGAGGA
>JAIEDJ010000279.1:522-5165 GCA_029068025.1 Oscillospiraceae bacterium
TAATTTTGCTTATGTTGCTGAAAAAACCATAAAGTGCTCCACAGAAAAAAAGGGCAGCGGCACTTATCCCATCACTCATGAAAACGATCACGAGTACCGCAGCGATTTCTCCCTTGGATCCGAATTACCGCGTGTGGCAATAGTTACGTACTCCGTTGATTTTGAAAAGGCAGATGGTGTCAGTGACAGGCAAGTTATGATGTTTTTGGTTGGCTCAGATGGTCAGACAGATGTTCATTGCGAACATTATGCGCTATGATTGTTTGATCACGCGTTCATTTCGTTCCGGAAAAGGTTTTTGGTTCACAAAAAAGTTTAATGTTCTTTTATCTTACACAATTAATAAATAATTTTGCCGCTGAAGATATGCATCTGCGCTTTGTGCTTGTTTTTTCATGTATTATGTCAGAATTAAAGCTATATTATAATGGGAGTAATGTTTTATGATCGACGTTACGTTTGCGGTCATTGAAAACTAATAACAGCACCGCGAGCCGGAGGAGCTCTATTCCGAAAACGAGAGCCGCCGGCAAATTTTTGTTGTGATAATTAACAAAGTTTGGAAAGAATGATTGGAAAAAATTATATAAGTTGTGCATGAGCTGTGCATTTCACGCAGAAACTCGACATTTCACGCAAGAATTGCATGCCCTTCGTCATTTTCAACAAAAGCAGACCGTTGTTTTTGTAACCCTTGATATGATATAATAAAAGAGCAGTATTATGAAATACATGCAAACACTTAATATAGCGTTTATTAAGGAGAAATTTCAATGAAGCACAAAATTTTAAAGAAAGCAATAATTTCGGCAGGCGTGGCTTTATGTGCATTCTCGCTGGGAATTTCGGCTTTTGCGGCGGATAGCAAAGGGGAAAAAACTGTGGTATCGGCAAGCGCAAAAGTAACAGATCCGGTTTTGTATGTAAAGGATGGTTTCTCTATTATTTATGAGGATAAGAACTTTTCCATAGGTGTAAGGGAGCTTGGTTTGCCCGAGGTGCTTGAGCTTGAAGAGCTTGGCGAACCGGTTTTGATCAGCAGAAATGAATATGTCGATGGCGATTACAGATTTGTTGATGAGATATATTGCCAAACGGGAAATTATTCTTCAAGATCTCCAAAGAACGATTTCTATTCCGGCATTCATGAGGTTTACTATGAGCCGGATCTTCCCGATGGAAAGAGTATGCACTTGGCAACTATGCAGATAGACGCTTTTGTTTGCACAGACGCGGATCAAGACTATGCTTCTGTTTATCCGGATTCAATAAAGTGCACCACGAATAAAATCGGCAGCGATACTTATCCCATTATTACCGAAGGCGATCATACGCACAAAGACTGTTTTTCCCTTGGATCAGGATTGCCGCGTTTTGCAATAGTTACATACCCCGTTATTATTGAAAAAGCGGACGGTGTTCGTGACAGGCATGTTATGATGTTCTTTGTTTCCTCGGATGGACGGACAGATGTTCATTGCGAGCATTATGCGGTATGATGGTTTGATCACGCGTTCATTTTGTTTAGGAAAAGGTCTTATCCGCGACACTGCGGGGTCGGCTTGGCTGCCAATCCCGCAAGCTGAAGATCAGTTTAACGTTTATTAAGGAGGAATTTCAATGAAACACACAAAGATCAAGAGCTTTATTGCGGCTTGCCCGGCTGCGGCAACCGCTGCAGGGTGCGCCTCGTTTTCGGCTTATGCACAGAATGAAGAGTCCGGCGGCAATTATGCGATCGTTGATTCGGGCGAGTATCAAGAATATCTCGATTCGCTGACCGATGAACAGCGGAAGATCGTTGCAGCCAAAGAGCAAATGCTGGAGCAGCTGCTTGCCGACAAAAACATCACAGAACCCTCCGGAACATATGCAACAAGTGATACATATATTGACCTTCCGGGGATTTTCACCATGTATCGACAGGAAACAGATGACTACTGCGTCTCCGCTTGTATTATGAGTGCACTTGAGTATTTAGGCATAGGTTCGCCGAAACAATCGGTGATCAATGAGCTTGTTGAAGACGGGCATTTCTCGAAAATTCCCGAATACATTAACAGCATGCAGGAGCAGAATTTTTACATACATAAGGAACGTCCAAGTCTTGACGAACTGACAGAGTGTATAAAAACCGATGTGGGACATTACAATGTTCCCACATTTTTGGGAATTGCTACCAACAAAGACATTCGTTGGTTTTATACTACATCCGGTCATTGTGTGCTTTCCAATGGCATTTCAAATGATTTATCAATGATTAGGATAGCTGATCCACTTGGAAACGTTAAGCCGGGTGTACCTGTTTTTTACACGGCAAAGGCAAGTGATGTGCAACAAATGACAAGAGCCATTTGTTGGTAAATAATAAGTCCGCTTTAAAGGGGCAAAGTCTGCCCGTGTATACATGACAGGCAGGTTATACCTCATTTTGTTTCAGAAAGGGTATATACACAATGAAACTCAAAAACAACATTTTAGCATTAATTTTGTCGTTCGGTCTGCTGCTCACAGCTTCCGGCTGCAGCGATTCCAATCGTGCCGCCAACGATAATTTTGGTGACAGCTCGGACAGCGGCACTGTTGACAACTCCGGCAGCTATCCTGCCGACAATTCCGACAGCAGCGATGATCCGAGTGACAGCAGCTCGGACAACGATCACAAAAATATTTTTGGTGAGGTCGATATATACGAAAACAGCGCTATTTACGTATATGATGCTCTCGGCGAGGAGATCGGCAGCGTAGATCTGTATTCCCGCATCGCGTTTGTAAACGGCTGCATACTGTATACAAAAGCAAACGAAAACGATCCGACGGACAGTACGCTTGAATATTGTCTGTATGATATCGAAGCCAAAAAGGAATATAAGCTTGGGAGTATTGCTGACAGATATTATGACGCGCCATACGAGGCGCTGAAGTACGGCGATCATTTGTATATCAGCGTTTCTTCGGGAGAATTCTTTGGCTTAACGAACAGCACGATGAATATCTATGACATTGATCTAACGGAACACAGCATGACTCCGTTACTTGAGATCAAGGGCGGAGATCCTTATAATTCATTCACTGTCGCGAATGACAAGCTTATCGTTGCCGAGCTTTTATACAACGGCGATACGGATCTTGTGGAGTATGACCTGAACGAAAAGCACGATTCACCGGTCGTGCACGCTTGCGATGGAACGGACTGCTTCGTTCATGATTCGATCCGTCACATCTACGCCGACAGCGAAAATATCTACATGGTAAGACTCGACTGGGACGAGTCTGAGGAGAATTACTTCCTGTATCTGGACAAATACGATTTTGACTACAATCTGCTGGATACTGTTGATCTGCGCGATTTCTGCATTGCCCCCTATTTTGTAGATTCGGAGTGGGATAAGATAAACGAATGGAAGCAGCTTATTTCTTATTTCTTCGTTCACAACGATCTTATCTATTACGAGAATTTCAGTGCGACCCGCGCGCTCGGAGCATTGGCGGGCGATAAGATCAACAGATTGCTTGACATAGATATAACTTTTTCATCTGTATATTCCGTCTCTCAGAACATTGACAGTTATTTGTTTTTGCGAGAGGATAATTATGAGACCAAGGGCAGGAATATATTCTATCGTGTTGATTCAAAAACCCATAAAACGGAAACTGCCGAATTCTACGATGCCGATCACGAATATTACTTCCAAATGGCTTATGAGGACAACGGCAAGATCCTTCTTATAATGAAAACAAGCGAACGCGGATCGGATCGGTTCTACTACATTGATGTGAATGATCTGGATTTTGAGCCGATGGAATAAGATCTGTTTGTTATGTTAAAATGATGGAAATCAATATTTTTGATCGTCTAAAAGAAGGTGTACATATGAAACTCAAAAACAACATTTTAGCATTAGTGCTGTCGCTTGGGTTGGCGCTCACAGCTTCCGGCTGCAGCGATTCCAACCGTGCCGCCAACTCCGGCAGCGACGACGATAGGTACATTTGCGGGGGCGATGTCAGCACAGAACGGCACAACAGGACCGCTTTGATATACAATTCCCTCAACGAAGAAATTGGCAGCTTTAATGGCGAAACCCGACTTTCGTTTGTAGACGGCAGCATACTGTATACAAAGGCGAACGAAAACGATCCGTTTGACCCCGAGCTTGAATATTGGCTGTATGATATCGAGACCAAAGAGAATCACAAGCTCGGTGCCTTTGCGGACAGCTATTATTACGCGGTCTATGAGTCGCTTAAGCACGACGGTCATTTGTATATCAGCGTTTCTTCGGGGGATTCCTTTCACTTTGCGGGCAGCACAATGACTGTTTATGACATTGATCTCTCGGAATACAGTATGAAGCCGTTGCTTGAGATCAAGGGCGGAGTGCCTTATAATTCATTCACTGTCGCAAATAACAAGCTCATCGTTGCCGAGCTTTTATACAACGGCGATACGGATCTTGTGGAGTATGACCTGAGCCAAAAGTACGACGGAGCTGTCGTTCATGCTTACGACGAATCGGACTGCTTCGTTCATGATTCGATCCGCCACATCTACGCGGACAGCGAAAATATCTACATGGTAAGACTCGATTGGGATGAATCCAAGGAAAATTACTTCCTGTATCTGGACAAATACGATTTTG
>JAIEDJ010000280.1 GCA_029068025.1 Oscillospiraceae bacterium
CGCCATTGGCGCGGACGAACGCTCATTGCTAGGCGCGTTTTTCACTTCGCGGACAGTCGTCCGCGATTTCGCTTCGCGAAACCGTGAAAAACGCTCGATGTTGATCTCCTGTTTATGGTTGATCTTGGCGTTTTTTTCGTCTCGCCGCTTCGCGGCTTGACAAGGTTTATTTGTTTGGGTCGTTTTTTGACGAAATTTTTGAATTCGCTCTTGACAAAGTTCGCGTTCACGTGTATAATATTAATATGAATTATTTTATATTATCCGGCAGTACCTTTTATGTGTCTGCCATGGGAGTACTATGGAAAAATTTGAACTTCATTCCGAATATAAGCCCACGGGCGACCAGCCGGAGGCGATCGCAATGCTCTCCGAGGGCGTTCTGCGCGGCGACAAGGAACAAACGCTGCTTGGCGTTACCGGTTCTGGCAAGACCTTCACTATGGCGAACATCATCGCCAACGTCAACAAGCCCACACTGGTACTCGCTCATAACAAAACGCTTGCGGCGCAGCTATGCTCCGAGTTCCGCGAGTTCTTCCCGAATAACGCGGTGGAATTCTTCGTCAGCTACTATGATTACTACCAACCGGAAGCGTATATCCCCTCCACCGACGCGTACATCGAAAAGGACAGCTCCATCAACGACGAGATCGACCGCCTGCGCCACTCCGCGACCGCGTCCCTTGCCGAACGCCGCGATGTGATCATCGTTTCCTCGGTCTCCTGCATATATTCGCTCGGAAGTCCCGAGGACTACCGCTCCAACACGCTTTCCCTGCGCCAGGGTCAGGAGATATCGCGCGAGGAGGTCATAAAAACGCTTGTTGAAATGCAGTATGAACGCAACGAGATGAATTTCATTCGCAACAAGTTCCGTGTACGCGGCGACACCGTCGAGATCTTCCCCGCGGGCAGCACAAGCGAGACCGCCGTCCGCGTTGAATTCTTCGGCGACGAGATCGACCGCCTCAGCGAGTTCGAGGTAGTCACGGGAAACACCCGCGCGACGCTGCTGCACGCCATGATCTTCCCCGCTTCACATTATATTATAGGCAGAGAAAAGATGGATGAAGCCCTCGCGGAGCTTGAAGCCGAGATGGACGAGCGTATCAAGTTCTTCAAGGACAGCAACAAGCTTATAGAAGCGCAGCGCATCGAACAGCGCACACGCTACGATATGGAAATGCTCCGCGAGATCGGCACCTGCAAGGGCGTTGAGAACTACTCACGCGTGCTTGCGAGAAGACCGCCCGGCAGTACACCGATCACGCTTATCGACCACTTCCCCGAGGACTTTCTGCTGATGGTGGACGAGAGCCATGTTACTCTGCCGCAGGTTCGCGGAATGTACGGCGGCGACGTAGCGCGCAAGAAGAATCTTGTGGATTACGGCTTCCGTCTGCCCTGCGCCTACGACAACCGCCCGCTCAATTTCGACGAATTTTATGAGAAGATCCCGCAGGCGGTATTCGTTTCGGCAACGCCGGGAGACTTTGAAAAAGAGCGTTCCACGCAGATCGTTGAGCAGATAATCCGCCCCACGGGACTGCTTGATCCCGAGATAGTTGTCAAGCCCACCGAAGGACAGATCGAGGATCTTATCTCCGAGATAAACACTCGAATCGAGAAAAAACAGCGTGTTCTGGTGACCACCCTTACCAAGAAAATGGCGGAGGATCTGACCGAGTTCCTTGACAAAGCTGGTATTCACGTCCGCTATATGCACCATGATATTGATACTATCGAGCGTATGGAGATAATCCGCGATCTGCGCGAGGGCGAGTTTGATGTACTAGTCGGGATAAACCTGCTCCGCGAGGGTCTGGATATCCCCGAGGTCTCGCTTGTGGCTATCCTTGATGCGGACAAGGAGGGCTTTCTCCGCTCGGAGACCTCTCTTGTCCAGACTATAGGACGCGCCGCGCGAAACGCCGAGGGCACCGTTATAATGTACGCCGACGAGGTAACGCGTTCAATGGAGCTTGCGATAACCGAGACCCAACGCCGCCGCGAGATACAGCAGCGCTACAACACAGAAAACGGCATTATCCCGAAAACGATCATTAAGGAAGTCCGCGATGTGCTTGAGATCACCAAGAAAGAGAACAAACGCGGCAAGGGCAAGAAATCCGATCTCAAGAAGCTGCCGCGCCGCGAACGCGAACAGCTCATAGCGCGCTACACCACCGAGATGAAGAAAGCCGCGAAGCTGCTCGACTTCGAGCACGCGGCATATCTGCGCGACAGAATAAAGGAATTACAGGATTAAAAAGCAGGAGAAACACAAATGGCAAACGATAAGATCATAATCAAAGGCGCACGGGAACACAATCTCAACAACATTGATGTGACGATCCCGCGCGATAAATTGGTCGTTCTGACGGGAGTTTCGGGCTCGGGCAAAAGCTCGCTCGCGTTCGATACGATCTTCGCGGACGGACAGCGCCGCTATATGGAAAGCCTTTCGTCCTACGCGAGAATGTTCCTCGGTCAGATGGAAAAGCCCGATGTGGACAGCATTGAGGGACTTTCCCCAGCAATCTCCATCGACCAGAAGACCACCTCAAAGAACCCGCGCTCCACGGTCGGCACGGTCACGGAGATATACGATTATCTGCGTCTGATGTACGCACGAATCGGTATCCCCCACTGCCCCGTCTGCGGTCGCGAGATACGCCAGCAGACTGTTGACGAGATCGTCGATCAAGTAATGGCGCTCCCCGAAAAAACTAAATTTCAGGTGCTCGCGCCCGTTGTACGCGGACGCAAGGGCGAGCATAAAAAAGAATTTGAAGCGGCTCTGAAAGCAGGCTTCTCGCGCGTCCGTGTTGACGGCATAACCTACGACCTGTCCGAGAAGATCTCTCTTGAAAAGAACATCAAGCACTCCATCGAGATCATAGTAGACCGTCTTGTGATAAAGGACGGCATAAAGTCGCGCCTGTCCGAGAGCATTGAGACCGCGGGTTCGCTTACCGGAGGCTTGGTATACATTGATGTTATAGCCGGAGAGGCAGAAGCTGCCCCCAGGGAACTTCATTTCTCGCAAAGCTACTCCTGCCCCGAGCACGGCGTATCGGTGGACGAGCTTGTTCCGCGTATGTTCTCATTCAACAACCCGTTCGGCGCGTGTCCCGAGTGCACCGGAATCGGCAGCTACCAACGCATAGACCCGGAACTTATTCTTCCGAATAAAGATCTGTCGATCAGAGACGGCGGTATCAAAGCATACGGCTGGACTTACAACGAGGGGACTATTGCCGCGATGTACTTTGACGCTCTTGCGGAGCGCAATAATTTCACAGTGGATCAGCCGATCTCCGAGCTGCCTAAAAAGGCAGTCGATGAGCTGCTGTACGGCACCAAGGGCGAGAAGATCCTTGTCAAGCGCCCGAGAAGTCAAGGCGGCGGACAGTACTACACCCCGTTCGAGGGTCTTGTAAACAATCTCCAGCGCCGCTATGACGAATCCAACGCCGCCATGTATTCTCATGACGCGCTCGAAGACTTTATGAGTAACGTTGTCTGCCCGAAGTGCCACGGCGAGCGGCTTAACGATACGGCTTTGGCGGTAACGGTCGGCGGTATCAACATCAGCGATTTCTGTAAAATGTCGGTAGTGAACGCGCTTGATTTTATCGAGAATCTGGAGCTTTCGGAGCGCGACAAGATGATAGCGGGACAGATACTCAAAGAGATAAAGTCGCGCCTTGGCTTCCTGCGCTCCGTTGGCTTGGAATATCTGACTCTTTCACGTTCGGCGGGTACGCTTTCGGGCGGCGAGAGCCAGCGAATCCGCCTTGCCACCCAGATCGGCAGCGCCCTCACGGGAGTGCTGTATATCCTCGATGAGCCGAGTATCGGACTTCATCAGCGCGACAACGACAAACTGATCGCCACACTGAAAAACCTCCGCGACCTCGGAAACACGCTGATAGTCGTAGAGCATGACGAAGATACCATGCGCGCCGCAGATTGGATAGTCGACATCGGACCCGAAGCGGGCGTTCACGGCGGAAACGTAGTTTACAGCGGCGAAGTAAACGGACTTCTGAAATGTAAAAAATCGCTTACGGGACAATATCTCAGCGGAAAATTAAAGATTCCCGTTCCCGAAACGCGCCGTCAGCCCGATGACCGCTGGCTTGAGGTCACCGGAGCCGCAGAGAATAATCTGAAAAACATTACCGTGAAGATCCCGATCGGCGTTTTCACCTGCGTCACCGGCGTTTCGGGCAGCGGAAAAAGCTCGCTCGTAAACGAGATAATATACAAGCACCTATTCGGCAAGCTGAACAAAGGCCGCGTCCGCGCCGGCAAGTTCAAGAGGATGAACGGACTTGAACACCTTGACAAGGTAATTATGATCGATCAATCCCCGATCGGAAGAACGCCGCGTTCCAATCCGGCGACATATACCGGAGTATTTACCGAGATCCGCGAGCTGTTCGCGCAGACAAACGACGCAAAAACGCGCGGCTATGCGGCCGGGCGGTTCTCCTTCAACGTCAAAGGCGGACGCTGCGAAGCCTGCGAGGGCGACGGTATCTTAAAGATCGAAATGCACTTCCTGCCGGATATTTTCGTGCCGTGCGAGGTCTGCAAGGGACACCGCTACAACCGCGAAACGCTTGAAGTAAAGTACAAGGGCAAGAACATCTATGATGTACTTGATATGACCGTATCGGAAGGAGTTGAGTTCTTCGCCAATATTCCGCGCATTTACAACAAGCTGAAAACCCTTGAAGAGGTCGGGCTTGGGTATATCAAGATCGGTCAGTCATCCACTACCCTTTCGGGCGGCGAAGCGCAGAGAATAAAGCTCGCGACGGAGCTTTCCAAGCGCTCCACGGGAAAAACGATCTATATTCTCGACGAGCCCACCACGGGGCTTCACTCCGCCGATGTCAAAAAGCTGATCGACATTTTACAGCGGCTCACCGACGCGGGAAACACCGTGCTTGTCATCGAACACAACCTTGATGTGATAAAGACCGCCGACTATATTGTTGATATGGGACCCGAGGGCGGCGACAAGGGCGGCACGGTCATAGCGGAGGGAACTCCCGAGCAGATAGCCGGGAATAAAAAATCATACACGGGCGAATATTTGAAAAGAATGTTATAAAAACGGTTGACAAATTGCCTTTTTTATGGTAAAATTCAAA
>JAIEDJ010000028.1:0-5162 GCA_029068025.1 Oscillospiraceae bacterium
ACATCACAGCGGCGGCACGGAAAATGCGCGAGGCAGCAAAACTGTTATAATAAAATTAGAGCCGTTAAGCAGATCCGCTTAACGGCTTGTTATTTTAAAACACACTGTCTCTGTAATAGTCCGTGATATCGCTGCCGATCTTCTCGTACAGTTCCTTGACCTTAAGTCCGTTGTCCTTGATCTGAAGCAGCTCCGCGTCGGTGCAGCCGACGAACTCCACAAACTCGACCTTTCCGTTCGGCGTATCTATCGCCCCGACCTTGGTATCGGGCAAGGTAATGAATCCCACGAGCTTCGACTGCTGATGAAAATCCATTCCCTGCTTCTGCCCGGTGTATACCCACTCCCACGGCAGAAAAACCTCGCCGCTGTTGAACGTCATCTTCGCTATCGCCTGAAAGATACCGAATATGCAGCGCAGCTCGTTCTCCTCGTCGTCCGCGTCATAGCAGCCCTTCTTGAACCGCATGGTGAACTCCATACCGTAGCCGCTGTATTCGGGATCCTCGGATTCCTTTTCCCACAGCTCCGACAGCCCGAATGTCACACAATGCCAGTAATCGCCGCCGTCATATGCACTCATACCATGCAGCGGATCTGGTCCGCCAAGATTCCACGGTATCAACACGCCCCAGTGCTTGGGGTTGTCCTGCCCCGGATACACCTTGAGGAACGCTTCCTCAATAGCTTTCCAGCCTCTGTCGTCGATCTCCTGCTCTTCCTCCTGCTGCTTTCCTTTTTTTCCGAACAATCCCATTTTTTACCTCCAAATAATTTACAGTCCCGAAAGATCAAATTCGGGAGTATATTCCTCTTTAGCGGACGACCGTTCCTGCATATAACCGTCAAGCCCCGCTTCTATCACAGCGTCCAGCACCTTGTTGTACTCGAACGTCGTGATCCGCCTGTTCATTTTCGAGAACTCGGGGTCTGTTCTGACCCGCCCGAACGGCGTGTATTGGCTCATCAGACTGAATAGAATATCACTGCCGAACCGCTCCCCGAGCCGCCTTACGATCTCGACCGAATCTTTATAGCAGTTCGGGAGCACCAGGTGCCGAACCATTGTCCCCCAAAGCAGTTTCCCGTTTTCAAGAACGGGCTTTCCGGTCTGCCTTATCATTTCTTCAACCGCTGTCAGCGCTGTATTGAAATAATTCGGAGCGTTGGACAGCTTTTTCGCCAATTCGTCGTCAAAATATTTAACATCGGGAAGATAAACATTGATCAGCCCGTCAAGCATTTTCAGCGTTTCGACTTTTTCATAGCCGCCGCTGTTGTACACTATCGGCAAAGTCAGACCGCGTTCTTTTGCAAGCCGTAACGCCGAAATTATCTGCGGCACAAAATGTGTCGGGTTTACCAGATCGATATTCTCCGCGCCTTGAGCCTGCAATTCAAGAAAGATCTCCGCAAGCCGTTCAGCCGTGATCTCTTTGCCGTATTTTTCTGTGCTTATCCCGTAATTCTGACAGTATACGCACCGCAGCACACAACCCGAGAAAAACACCGCGCCGCTGCCGCCATTGACAGACAAGCACGGTTCTTCCCAAAAATGAAGCATTGCTTTCGCGGCGGTGAGCTTGTCACCCATGCCGCAGTACCCGACAGTCTGAGCGCGGTCGGCGCCGCACTCGCGCGGACACAGCCGACATTCCACGGAGCATTCCTCCAATACAAAAGCCGCCGTATTCACACCCGAACACGGCGGCTCGCTTTAAAGATTCTTATTGAGCGATTGTCCCGTTGCTCTTCCGACAGTCGCGCTGTTGTAGTAGCCTATCTTCTGCTTGGTCTGCTTAAGCTCCTCCAACTCGCGGCGGGAATCCACATGACGATCCTTGAACTGTGCCGAGATAACCCTGTCCTTGTCAAGGATCCGCTGCTTAGTTACGGTAACATTACGCTGCAAAAGCTGCAGCTTCTTGTGCATATCATCAAGCGGAACGCTCACATAGCTGCCTATGACCAAAGCCTTCAGCAGCTTCTGCTCTTCGGGGGACTCGCAGTCTATAACGGCTTCAACGTCACACTTGAGATCTTCAAGCGTCTCGATAAGCTCGTTTCTGGCGATCAGCCCCTGCTGAAGAATGTCCAGATCGGCGTTTATCATCGTGTCGGTCTGTCTTTCATATTCCTGAAGCGTGCTGAGGATCGTATTCATCAGCTCCGATACCTTTTCACAGCCAAAAAGCTCTGCCATATATCTCCCCCTCCTTTTCAGCGCGAAAACCGCACTGTTTTATATTTATTAAGAAAACAGACCCTTTTTCTCGTTGGTCTTTGCCTGAGCCTCTATCTCTTCGCGCGTCATCTGGCTTATCTGCGTGAACGCGTCGCGCAGCTCTCCGACCATCGGAATGATCTTCTTGACCTCGGTGCAGTCCTTGCTGACATTCGCCTTGACTATCTCCTTATAAAAGAACACATACAGCGACTCAAGATTCTGCGAGATCGGGACGGACATATCCAGCGCCTCACGAAGCGCGTCGATACAGTCCTCCGCCTTGATAAACGCGGTGTTGCATTTTGCGTAATCCTTGTCCTCAACGCCCTTTATTCCTATAGCAAGCTGCCGCTCGATCTCGCTGTAGAGCTTTATAACTACCTCTACCGGGGTCATCGTAGTAACCGATTGCTTTTTATACTGCGCGTAAGGATTAACCATATTTTATTCAGCCCCTTCGGTTTACTGATAGTTGCCGGTGTATCCGAAATAGTTTGCGAGATAGCTTGACTGGCTGTTCATATTGGACATCATCTTCTCAAGGTTGGTGAACACCTTCCACCAGTACTCTTCCTTGGAGTCATAGCGGTTCTGCAGAGTGGTGATGCGCTTGTTGATCTGCTCCATCTGACGATAGATCTCGTTGTCCTTTGCGCTTGTGCCCGTTTCAAGACCCGCCTTGCGGACAAGCGTACCCTTGACTTTACCCGTGCTTCTTACCGCGTTATCAATGATGGTGTTCACCTTTTTCATGATACCGTTGTCGGAATCGGTGAACAGCTTCATGATATCCTCAGCATGCTCTTCGAATGCCTTGTCAAAAGCCTCCTCGTCGATCTCCAGCTTTCCGATAGAGCTGTCTTTGTATGCCATGGTGGTTATTCCCATGTTATACAGACCAAACTTCTTGCCGTCGCTTGAATCAACAGAGTTATACAAAGCCATTCTGATGTTGGACATAATTGTCGATACTGTGGAATCGTTGTACAGGATGCCCTGCTTAGCCGCCTTCTCCCAGTTCTCGATCTCCTTCTCGGACATTTCCTCCCTCTGCTCGTCGGTAAGCGGCTCGTAGAGGTTGTTCTTATTGTCGCGCTTGGGAGCGGTGCCGATATAACCGTAAACGTCATCGAGCAGCTGATTATAGTCCTTTACAAAGTCCTTGATCGTCTGCTTTACGTCGTCATAGCTCTTGGAAATGCCAACGGTATATTCGGAACCCAGCTCAGCCTCCTCAAAATTGATGGTAGTACCGTCAAATGTGTAGCTGTTGTTGTTGTGATAGATCTCAACGCCGTCCAGCTCAAATATCGCGTTTCTGCCGATCTCCGCTTTCATAGCGGTGTTCTCGTCAACTGCGAGCCCGAGCGCCGCGGTGAACTTGTTCGCTTCGATCTCAACATCGCCGCCGTTGCCCATGTCGTTAGCCGTAACGGTGAGCTTGCCGTCCAGGTTGGAATAGTTCATCGTAACGCCCGCGCCGCTGCCGTTCACAGCCTTAACAAGGTCGTTTATGCTTGCGGAAGAAGCAACGGAGATCTCTTTGCCGTTTATTTTGAACTTAACGGTCTCGCCTTTGCCTGCAATGCCCAGATCCTTAAGCGTAGAGCCCGTAGCGACCTTGTTGGACGCGGAAGCCTTTGTCAGTCCGAGCGTACCGCCCGCAACGGAGGTTATCGCAAACTCCTTGGTGCAGTTCAGATAGCCGTCACTGAACAGCGTAAAGGTTGCGCCCTCGGAAGAAAACGCGTTGTTAAGAGCCTTCTTCAGTGCCTCGGAGTTCATATCCTTAGCCGCCTGATCGCTTGTATAAGCAAATTCCTCCAGCTGCTCACTGGTAGGCGTTCTGCCGTTGTTGGCATTCTTGTAAGCCTCCAGCTTAAGCGCGTTGTACTGATTGAGGATAGCGCCGTTTCCCGGCTCGTTTCGGCTGTCGAAATATGTCGCTGAAACGCCGTTGAAGCTTACGTTCTTGGTAACATTGCCCACGGTAACGGAAACGGTGTTCTTTCCGGTCACTGCAGACTGCGCCGCAATAGCAACACGATCCTTAAGGCGTGTCAGACCGAAGTCGCCGGTCTTCTCGGTAACGGTAACGCCCGCGTTGCCGCCTACCTTAAAGTTAAGCTTGCCGTTCGCGTCCTTCTCAACGCTTACAAATCTCTCGTTGCCGTCAGCGTTAAGACCGCCGGTAACGTTGCTGCTCGCGCTTGTCTTGCCGGTAAGACCGAAAGCCTCTTCGAGCTTGTCGTTCATCGCGGTCTCAACAGCAGCCGCAAAGTCGTCCATGTTGATCTTGCCATCGGCGCCCTGCGCGATGTTGATGTCAAATTCAACAGTCTTCGCTACATCGCCTACCTTGAAGTCCAGTGCAAAGCTGTACTTTCTTTCACCGTTCTCAACGGTATAATCGGAATAATTCGCCGCCTTGTTGAGATCCAGCTCAAAGTTCTGAGAGCCGATGGTCTTGCCCGAAAGCTTTGTAGCGGTCGCGGTCTGGGTTACCTTGATAGAGTGGCTGCCCTCAAGTGATGACGACGATGTTGTTACGGAAATACCGCCCGATCTGTCGGCATTGTTCTTGTTGGTGATAGTCGTCTTGAAATTCTTGAAGGAGTTCGGACTCATCAGATAGCTGTCCTTCTTCAGGATGTCAAAATACTTGTTCTTGAAGGTGGTCAGCTTGCTTGTGATGTCACGATATGCTTCCTGCTTCCATGTCAGCTTTGTAAGCTTCTTGTTCTGATTGTCGATCTTAGTCTGATAAGCCGACATCATCTTTTCGATCATAGCTTCGGTATCATAACCGGAGTTGATACCCGCCAAACGCATCAAATCGCTGCTCATAATTTATTCCTCCTGTTCGATCCGGAATCCACGCTTTCCGAAAACTCGTGTAAGCGTTTCTTTCGGTATAAAAATGTCTGTTTGTTAC
>JAIEDJ010000028.1:5172-28650 GCA_029068025.1 Oscillospiraceae bacterium
GATTTCACCTTTATGGGAATCCAGAAGATTCTTTATCGCCTCGCCGGAAGCGTTTGCCGCCTGCTCGTTGGTCTGCCGGAGCAGCTTAAGCTCGCTGCGGAAGATCTTCACCTCTTTCGGGGCGTTGATACCGATCTTGACCTTGTCCTTGGCGATCTCCAATATGGTGATCTCTATATTGTCAGCAATGGTTATGCTCTCGTCGGGCTTACGCGTTACTACCAGCATAACTCATGCCTCCTTACCTTGGTCGCTGTACACAGGGTACTTAAAATCGTAATCCTCTAAAATGATCTGTGCGGCGATGTTCTCCCTCGTGTTTATCACAAGCGGACAACGCAGATTTATTGTCGTCTTTTTGTAGTCCTCGGGAACGATAGCCACAGTCAGAACACGGTATGGAACGTCTCCGCCGATCCTGAGCTGCGCCTGTTCCTCATCGGTGATCTCAAAAATATAATCGGGATAGATCTGCATGGGATCGTACACCACAAAACACGGCTGCGGCGCTTCCACAGACTGCAGCCACATCGGAAAGTTATCCTCGCCGAGCGGACTGAGCAGCGTATACTTCGTAAATTTCTCAAATCCGAGAATACCGCCGGGAATATCTATGACAGTGCTGTCATCGATCTCCACTTCGCCAAAATCTCTTGTTGTAATCTTCATTTTATTCACCTGTACATCAGCCCTTTATGTCAAACATCGGAGGCTTGTAGTTTGGGTTAGCGCTTGGCGGAACGTATATCGGATCGCCCACATACTCGATCTCGACCCGCGGTCTGTCGCGGATTATAAGCTCGACGCTTCCCGGAATAAACCGCATCGGAAGCTGCGGCAAAACGTCCCAGTCAATGTCCTGATCGCCCATCTGATATTCGATGTTCAGCTTGCCGGCATCAAATGTGACCTGAGCGCCTTCCTTTGGAAGGAACTCCATGATCGTCTCGACAGTCGCGCCCGCCCTCGCGTTGTTTATCGCGATCTCGGATGCGGTCATGCCGCGCGCCAGCTGGTTGCCCTCCGAGGCAACCTTGGCGGATCCCTGAAACGCAATAGAAAAGCCATCCTGTGCTTTCTTCTGCATAAGATCCGCATCGTTCATGTGACCGTAGCCTATGCTTTTGCGCGCCTCATACGTGTCAATGTTGAGCTTGAGTGGTTCCGCCTCCATCACATAGCCGCCGTTCTGAGTTGTTATATTCACCTTCGGCTGCCTTGGCTCCTCCACCGGCTCGTAGGTCGCGTTCGTCACCTTGATCTCGATCTGGATCGGGATCGTGGTGATCTGCAATAAGTTCGGAATCATTTTGCACACCTCCCTGTGTACCAAGCCAGCGCCGCCCAAATAATTTGTTCTCCCGGCACATAATGTGCGGCGCTGTCTTAAAAAATTAATTATTTCATATAATTAAATATGCTGTTCGGGATCACGGAGCTTGACATCTGCAGGCAGGCGTTATAATATGCCTCAAAGGTCTTCCAGAGCGTGATCTGATATTCGGGATCCGCGATCTCCAGATCGTTCTGACGTTCTGCCAGATTTTCCTCTCTGGTTGTGATCCTTTCAAGGTTAAAGTCAATAAAGTCCTCGTTGCAGCCAAGATCGGCTATTTTCGACAAGAGCTTTTCGCTTGCCGTAACTATTCTGTCAATACAGCCGTTGGCGTATTCAATGTCGCCGTTGCGCAGCGATCTTGCCGCGTCCAGCGTCAGCTGAATATAGTTGTTGGAGTAGATGCGCTCGCGCTCAAACAACATATCCTCCGCCTCGACTTGCCCGCCCACAGTTTGTATGGGCTCTTTGGTAAGAGTAACGACCTCGCCCTTTCCTCCGACATAAATATCAGTCCTGCCGCCAAACGCATTTCTTATCGCGTCGCGCATATTCTTGACCGTTTCTTTTGCGTCTGCGCCGCCCTTTATTGTGACGTTCCTTAAATTGTTGTTTATAATGACCTTAAATTCATATTCCTTGCCGTTTTCAAGGCTGGTTGGATCAATCATACCGACATTGTAATCGGTCTTGATCGGAGCAGCGTTTGCCGCCGTTGATGGGAGGAAGTTCACCGCAACGTCGCCGAACGTGCATACGCCGGTATTTTCATTACACATATGACCTGTGGCGTTGGCTTCGTTCTTGAAAAGGTTAAAGAGATTGGTGTGAGTGGCGGCTCTGGACGTTCCCGTCGTCAGCACCTTTTCATACTCAACGCCGTTTATCTCCGCTCTTACAGTGTATTGTGTATTACCGTCGTGAACCATGCTGTTGAAATCCAGAGTGCCGACTGTTCTTGTCGATACAGCCGCGCCCGCTTTTTCTTCCTCGCTCAGCGGCATGCTGCCCCACAGCTTTACAACGCTGCCCTCCGAGGAGACAACTCCCTTGTTGGGCGCGTGTGTGGTTACGTTCACCTTGCCCGCGCCGAACGCGTCGTCAAGAGCCTTCTGGAAGTTCTGGATCGTAACATCCTCGCGGTAAATCAGATTTAACGGATTGGAGAAATCGTCCGCTCCCGATGTAAAGCTGATCTCTTTTCTCTCGCCGTCGACCTCAACGTCCAGACGGAACTTCATATTCTCGGGAAGATTATTCGCCTTTATCTTGAATTTATTTGTATAGTTGGAATCGTTGTCGATCACCAGCAGTTCAGACCGCCTCGAATCCACCGCCGTGTTGTTAACAGCGCTTACAACGCCCTTCTCAAGCGGTTTTCCGTTCGCGTCCGTAAGATAGATCATTCCCTGATCGTCCATTACGGGAACGCTTTTTCCGTGAGACTTATCTTTCCGGTACGCATCCGCAAGCAGCTCGTTGATCTGATCGACGTTATCCTGCTGAGTTCCTTTCCCTTGGAAAGTAATGGTCTGCTTTCTGCCCTCGGCGTATATGTCAATGGCATATGTCCTGTTTTCCTGGATAGAGGAAAGATCTATATCCGCAACGCCATAGTCCGCGCCACAGCCCGTGATCTCGGTGCCGTGGAAAGAGATATCCAGAACGGACATCGGATCCTGTGTGTGCGCCTGCTGATCGGTCACCATTCCGATGCCGACATCCATGTACACCCTGTCGGAATACGGAAATCCGTCCCAGTTGTTCATCGCGTTCACGGGAACGCCGTGATACAGCACTGTCGCCGGACGTCCGTCGCTGTCGTTGATTATGTTGAACGGCATAGCGTTATCGCTGTCTCCGCCGAATATCGAACGCCCCGCCGAATCCGTGTTGAAGATCGCGCACAGCTCCTGTGCTCTTGTCTCCAGCTGCTGAGCGTAAATGTTGTAGTCAACGATGTCCTTTGTTGTATTTACAGCCGCAATGATCGTCTCGCGGATATCCGCCATCTTCTCGGACACCTGCAGCAGCGAGGTCTCCGCCTCGGTATAGAACTTTGACGCGACCTTAAGGTTTTCCTTATACTGCGCGGAATAATACTGCGACTTTCTCACGTTGAGCGCCTTTGCCGCGGAAAGCGGAGCCTCGGACGCTCTGCTGAAGCTTCTTGTCGACGTTATCTTCTTTTCGCAGTCGTTCTTCGCGTTCCTGAGACGGTTAAGGCTGCGGTTGTAACCCCTGAGCAGAGTTGAATTTGTTAATCTCATCGAGTGTCCCTCCCGTCAATTACAGACCGACTCTGCCGGTTCCGTTGATAAGCTTGTCAAGCAAGTCGTCCAGCGCGGTCACGATTCTTGAGGAAGCGTTGTACCACTTCTGGTAATTGAGCATATTTATACCCTCTTCGTCGAAATCCACCGCCGACACGTTATCACGTGCGTCAAGAAGAGTATCGACTGTCATTTCGGCGGTCTCGTTCCGCGAATCCTCATATTGGATCGTCTGACCAAGTCTGTTGGAAATAAACGAAATGTATTCGTAGATGCTTCCCGAGAAATCGCTGTAGTTTCCGAACTTGATATCCTTATTGTCAAACTGTGAGATAAGATACAGAACATTGCTGTTCTGGAGACTTACCAGCTTCTTATCGTTATCGCCGCGTACCATGGGCTTTGACTCAACGCCGAGCGCGGTCGAAGTTCCGACTGCCACGGAGGATACCTTCACGGGGTCTCCGTCGATCAGGATAACTCCCGCCATATCGCCGCTTGACGACAGTGTGAAAACAGTGTTCGGGAACTCCTTGGAAACCGCCGCTTTAAGGTTTGCGACCGACGCGGACTTTGTCGTGCCGGATGTGAATTGGATGTTTTTCGTAACACCGTTTATCTGGACCGCGAACGAATAGCTCGTCGCGCCATTGTTGTTGATGCTGTCAAGGTCAAGCCTGTCGACGTTTATTACCTCTCCCGCCTGCTCGTCGTAGCCGTAGAAGTACAGACCGGTCTGTTCATCAAGCCGTCTCGCCTTGCCGATCATGGTCGGATCCTGCTTCCACGACTGAGAAACTCTGATATTTCCCGCTGTTATAACGGCGCCCTCGACCGCCGGCTCGAACATATTGCGGAATTCGTCCACATTGCCGTAATTGGCGTCGTTGAAGGTCTTGGCGATCGTGCGCGCAAATTCGTTTACCGCGGATTGGAAGTACGGGATACCGTAATAGCCGTTCTGGTGTCCCGCCGCGTAAACGCCGTTGCCGTTGATCATGTCGTAATAGCCCTTGATCTCGCCAGAGGTTATGTTAAACGGATGTCCGCTCTCAAAGAAAAGTATCGCCTCGCCGTAGTTCTCATAAGGCTCCATAAGGATACGGTTCGTTTTCATTTCCTCGCCGTTCAGAACGGTCACACCGCCCATCTTCACGGAGAATGCGCCGCTTTTGTGCTGGGTGACCTCAATGTTTCCGAACGTAGCAAGCTCGTCGATCATCAGATTCATCTCATCGTAAAGCTCGTTGGGACCGTATTCCTCGGGATAGTGGAATTTCTCCTTGACGATCTTGTCATTCAGCACGTTCATCTTTTCAAGGAGGTTGTTGACATATTCGAGAGTATCCGAAAGCTCGCTTACATATGTATTCTCAACTTCCTTGAGTCTTGTATGATAATCGTTGAGCAGCTGGCAAAGATTTACCGCCGTGTTCACGCAGATAGTAGCGACCTCCGCGCTGTCGGGCTTCTCGTTTGCGTAGTCCTGCAAAGAGTTGAAGAACTCCTGCGTGAAATACTGAAGTCCGTCCGTCTCAAAGTTGTCCAGAACGTCCTCGATATCGGAAAGTATGTCGACCATCTTTGCGGTCTCCGCCTCCACCGCGACGTTCTGGCGATAGCGCTTGTCTATGTAAATGTCGCGGATCTGACCTACACCGTAAGCCGCAACGCCCTGACCTGCCATTGCAAGGCGCGTGGTCTTGGAATTCCAGCGAAGATCGCGGTTTCCGGAAAGACTTTCCGCGTACAGATCGACACGCTGTCTCGTATACCCCGGCGTGTTGATGTTGGAGACGTTGTTGCCTGTTATGTCTATATTCTTCTGCGCGAGCTGCAGAGTTCTCTTTTGAGTTTCAAATCCTAAAAAAGTCGGACGCATACTTTCCTCCTAGATGTGTCTGAACGGCTGCGCGGCGGATTGACCGCTTGCGACCTTAGACGCGTTTTTGTTGTAGATCTCGGGCTTTTCAAGTATCCCCGCCCGTTCCACAAATTCTTTTTGGTTATCGAGCTTCCTCTTGACCATTTCGGTGGTCTCGGTGTTCAGCTCAGTGATCTTCTCGATTATTTCGGTAAGCTGACGGCTCAGCATATTTATTTTCGGGCGAAACTCCTCGGGCGCCTCCTCGGCGAGCTCCGAGAGCTTTTTGTCCTCTATGCCCAGTCCCTTGAAAAGCGCCAGCCGCTTTTCCTCCAGCGAACGGCTTTTCATCAGGTAAGCCTGCTCGTCGTTAAGGGAGTCTGTCAGCCATTCCAGATCGTCCTCAAGGATCTTGGTGTGTTTTTTCATCAGGAAAACCGTCAGATCTCTGTAGAAGTCAACGTCGATCTCCAGACACTTTACAATAGCGTTGGCGGTTATGTTATCCATGAACTTTTCACCCCATAAACATCATTGCAGCGATCATACCGCTTTCAATGCCCTGTTCCGCCGTATTCTTTGCCTCTAACAGTTCCTGAGGAGAAGCGTCGGCGCGAACCTCCGCAGCGACCGCCGATTTCGCGGAAGTCAAAGCGGCTTCAAATCCAAATTCAACTCTGTCGGTGTTTTTGGCGGAAACGGCGGCACTTGTGCTCTTGGGGGCTTGTGCCTTCGTTGTTTTTGTTTTGTAGGTGGAAATGATTCCTCCGATGCCCTTTATCTCCATAGTGCCTGCCTCCTTCACTTTAATGTAAATATGGACCGCGCGGGGTTACCCGACCCGCTTGCGCGGTCAAGAATGGCATAATTCTGCCATCTGTATATATATTATCGTCAGTTTTTCCGAAAACTTTAGCGTTCGACATAAAAATTAAAAAATTTTCTTTTGTTGCGGTAATTTTTGTTAAAACAACCGCCTAACAAAATAACGCCGCCCAAACGGACGGCGCTGTTTCATTTAGGTCTGCTCCCGTGTGTACTCACCCAGCTTCTGTTCGCAGAACGCCTTCAATACGGGAACATCATTTAACGCCGTATCCCATATCTCACTTTTAGCCATCACACCATATCCGTGCGCAAATCTGCACCGCATATCATATATTTGTTTCCACGGAATAGTTTGATTTGTGCTTTCCTTAAACTCATTGGACAGACTTTGTGTAAGTTCGCCGATCTGCAGAATGTTCATACTCACAGAATCGCAAAAAGCCGGATCATTGGCAAAAACCTCATAGCTGTTTCCAAATCTTGCAATATCCTCGCTCACCCGGTCACACCTCATGGAAATATGCTCAAGAGTATTTTTATCCTTGTTTGTCATATATCATAATCCTATCCCTTTCAATTTCTTTTCGAAGCCCGGAAAAATATACATTATTTTTGTATTCTTGATAAAGCGATTTTTCCGTTATCACATCTACATCGGTTTTCAGTGCTCTTTCCAAATCGCCGCAAAATCCAAAAAAACTTAATCCGTGTGCTTTGCCGTTATCAACCAGCAGATCAATGTCGCTGTTTTCGGTCGCCTCTCCCCGCGCATACGACCCGAACAGATATATCCTGCCCGTACCGTAGCTTTCGGCAAGCGGCCGTACTTTTGCGGCGATTTCCTCGATTTTATATATTTGGGCAGATACGCCATCTGCGTTCATCATAACAAGCCCCCCCTTTATCAAAGAATCATTCCGTTCGATTCGGGTAGATCATATATGGATTTTCGAAAACCGCCGCCAAAAAAGGCGGCGGTTTTCATTATGTCAATTATTCAAGCCTCGTCCCCGCCATACCGATACGGGTGTTGCTCGTGCTGTCCCACGAAGCGCAGGTTCCGCATATATCTCCGGTGTTGAGCTTGTAGTCGCTGCCGAACGTGAGCGCCGAATCCTGAAAGCTGCCGTACGAGCCGGAAGCCTGCGGCAGCTCATTGCGCGAATACGCCGCATACGCCACCTTTACGGTGTTGAGCTTGATGTCCTCAACAGCGCCGAAAACGGATGTAGTGTAATTAAAGTCCACTCTCGCGTAATACCATCCGTCCGTGAACACGAGGCGGTCGTCGATCTCGTTCACCAACAGTTTTCCGAACTCCGTGTTTCTGTCCGCGGCGTTGCGCTGCAGCAGCGTATATATACCGGGATTTGCGGATGTGTTCGCCTGTGCGCGTGTCACGGCCGCCACATCACGGATGACATCATTCTGTGCGTGGACCATTATGTACAACGACGCGGGTAACGGAGGCTCGCTGTCCGTGTTTGCGTGATCATACGACGCGTCATACGGATAATTTCCGCCCATCAGCGGATAGTATCTGATAACTCCGAGATTATTGTTGTTGATATACGCCGGCGACAGCTGTCCGTCATATGTCGAATACTTGCTCACCGTCGTTTGAACAGCCGCGTAAAAATCCCTCGCCGCCGAATTTGCCGCGTTTATCCTCTCGCGCTCTCCGGTAAGGCTCGGAAGAATGACCGCCATCAGCGCCGCGATTATCGCGATAACGACGATCAGCTCTATCATGGTAAAGCCCCTCTTGGCTATTTGTCTTTGAAGATAGCGTATCATAAAAACTCCTTAAATCGTTTTGATCCAAAGCTCTTGGTTCTGCAAAGCCGTATGCCGCGCACAAGCAAAAGCATTGATTTTTTAATAACACTAATTCCTCGGCGGAATAGACCGCCGAGGAATATTGTGTTTTACCGAATCAAGAACTCAGATTAAGAGTGAATGAGCTTGGGGTTGGTACCAATAGTAGTACCGTCGCCAAGAATACCATCCTGAGAACCAGCCCAGTCGAAGTAACCATTTGTTGTGAAGTCAGTCGCAACGGGGATAGGATCGCTAGTAGCAGCGCCCTCATAGTATACAACGCCAACTACTTTTCTGTCCGCGATGTAAACTACTGCGTGAGCCTGCTTTGTGCCGAAGTTGTAGTCACCCTCAACCTGTTCCTTAAGCATAGGATCAGCAGCATTGCCGTTTGCGCGTTTGAAGCTGTCAGCACCGCCAACTGTTACAGCACCGGAAGCAACCTCAAGGGTAACTGTTGCAGTAGCCGGAACCTTGCCACCCTCGGTATCGAGGTTCATCATCCAACGCTCAACCGAAGTCTTGATAGTGCCTGCGGTCTGGTCAACAGAAGTAACTCTGGACTTGGTAACCATACCCATCATGGTAGGTACGAGGATTGCGGCAAGTACGCCGATGATCGCGATAACTACGATCAACTCAACGAGCGTAAAGCCTTTCTTTGCTCTGAGAGCGTGAAGCTTCTTTATCATTGTAAAGACCTCCTGTAAAAAAAATTTGTTACGTACGACCCCGGCGGAGCCGTATCGGTGGATTTGGAAGTCCGCGGCAGCGCCGCTTTCCTTCCGTGTTTTTATTATACTACAAGCAAGCAAAAATTGCAAGCACTTTTTTTAAATTTTGGCTCCAAAACGCAAACTTTGTTAAAAAGAATTCAAAAATGTTAAATCCTTTTGTGCAATTTCACAATATCTTTTTGATTTTTGCCTATGAAAATATGTAATCCGTTACATTCCCGCCCATATAAAAAAGATCCAAGGTTATTTTAGCCAAGATCAACGTACCAAACCCGATCACAAGCACCCACGCCAAGATCAACAGTTTAAACGCGCAGGAGAAATTTCAAAAAGCAGTCCCGCTCGGCGCAGCGGAACGAAGTGGAGCGGACGCATTATGCGCTACGCGCAAAACGCTCGAGCGGGGCTGGCTAGACGGGCTTTGCCCGCTGGTTTTGAAATTTCTTTTAAATCAACAGCCCCTCGTCAACATTTTAAAGCCAGCCGAGATCAACATTATAAAGATTTATCTGCAAGCTGAAAGGTGTTAAGTCACTTGCGTGACTTAACACCTTTCTTTTATTTTGTTTTCTGAATGTAACGGAAAACAGACTGCTTCTCTCGGGCACAGCTTTTTTTCATGGCAGCGGGATCTGCGGAGCCGTTCCCACGATCCACCCCTGCGGAGAGATACCTGCTGTGTGCCCGTCCCACGCAAAGCTCGCGGGCGGTTTTCCGTTTGTGAGCGGAGGATATTCAGACTGCGGCAATACGTCGGTGCTGTTGTCGCTGAACGCCACGAACGTGCACGCTCCGCCCTCCAGCACGATGACCATCGAGCCGCGCTTAAGCCCGTCCAGGTTTTCGCACAGCTGCGCACATATCAGCGCTTCGCCCGTGCGTATCCTCGATACATCCTCGCCCTTTGTATAAGTTCCCGGAGTACCCCAGGTTATGTTTACGCCGTTGGTGAAGTTTCCGGAATTTGCGGCGGAGCATTTCCATGTTGTAGTCCCGTTTACGGTATTCACAGTGATATTAAATACCTCTGTCGCGTTCAGTACAACTCCGAAATGAGCGGAGTCCGACTTCAGCAGCATAAGATCAACGCTTTTCTTGATATTTGAAGCCGTGCTGTTTGCCGACATAATGCGCGCCTTTGCCACAACGCCCATGATCGTCGGGATAAGTATCGCCGCCAGCACGCCGATGATCGCGATAACAACGACCAGCTCTATTAATGTAAATCCGCGTTTCTTGTATGCTTTTCTCATCATTTAGATCACCCCCGGCATTTATCAGCGCAAATTTCAGCCGTAAATCAAACCTCGCCCATCTCCAGATAGCGCTTGTACTCGGAAATATCCTTGCAGCGCTCTCTTCCGATAGCATCCGAGATCTTGCCCATGCGCACGAGACGCGCCAGATCCTGGTCGAGCGTGAACATTCCCGCTTTCTTTCCCGTTGCGATGGTGTTTGGTATCTGATAGATCTTGCCCTCGCGTATCTGAGCGCAGACCGCGTCGGTCGCCGCCATGATCTCCAGCGAAGCGCAGCGTCCCTTGCCGTCCGCGGTAGGTACGAGCGTCTGCGAGATAACACCGACGATCGTGCTCGCGAGCTGCGAACGGATCTGACCTTGAGAGTGCGGCGGATAAACGTCGATAATACGGTTGATAGTCTCTGCCGCGCCCGTTGTATGCAGTGTGGAAAGAACCAAGTGACCTGTTTCTGCCGCCTCGACTGCGGCGCTTATCGTCTCAAAGTCACGCATCTCACCGATGAGGATAACGTCCGGGTCTTCACGGAGAGCCGCACGGAGCGAACCCGCGAAGCTGTCTACGTCCTGCCCGATCTCGCGCTGATTCACCATCGCCTGCTTATGCGTGTGAACGTACTCGATAGGATCCTCAACTGTGATGATGTGACAGTTTTTCTGTCTGTTGATGTGGTCGATCATCGCCGCCAGTGTCGTCGACTTACCGGAACCCGTCGGCCCTGTTACAAGGATAAGCCCTCTCGGACGCATTACAAATTCTCCGAGTATCGCGGGGAGATTCAGATCCCCCAGCGTGGGGATATCATCTCTCAGCAGACGGATAGCGACCGCGTGATATCCGCGCTGACGGTATACGTTTACTCTGTGACGGTATCCTGTTGTTGACGTATAGGAGAAGTCCGTGTCCAGACCCTTGGAGATCTGGTTTTTATGCTTGATGGACGTTATCTGGTTGATTATGTTTACGATAAGCGGCTCGGTGCAGTCGGGATAACCCGAGAGCTTTCTTATCGCACTGTGCAGGCGCACAATAGGCGGCAGACCCGCCGTGAAGTGAACGTCGGAGCAGCCGAGGTCACGCGCCTCCTCCAGAATTCTGTTGATATCCATAGTGTTCATATTTTCCACTGTGATTCTTCTCCTTTAACGTTAGTTGGATCGTGCTGTTGAGTATATGATGTCTTGACGGTTCGTCCGGCGCTGCAATAACAAATCAGACTGTATATGTCGCCTTGACGAGTTCGTCCATAGATGTCTTGCCCGCGAGAACCATCTTCGTTACGTTATCGCGCAGCAGCAGCGTGCCGTTTTTACGTGCCTGTGCGCCGATCTGCTCGGCGGTGCCGCCCGAGGAAATAAGCTCCTTGATGTCGGGAGTGGTAACAATGATCTCGTGGATCGCGGTACGTCCCGAGTAGCCCGAACCGTGGCAGGACTTGCATCCGCCCGGATGAGGTCTGCATATCTGAGCCGGCTTGTTCAGGTCCATAAGCTTAAGCTCATCCGGATCGTCCAGAATAAACGTCTCCTTGCAGGAAGTACACAGCAGCTTTACAAGACGCTGCGCGATGATCCCCACGACAGATGTCGCTACCATGTACGGCTCTACTCCCATATCCACAAGACGAAGGATCGTGGAAGCCGCGTCGTTGGTATGCAGTGTTGAAAGCACAAAGTGTCCCGTGATAGCGGCGCGGATCGCGATATCGGCGGTCTCGCCGTCACGTATCTCACCGACCATTATGACATCGGGGTCCTGACGGAGTATGGAACGCAGCGCCGCCGCGAAGGTCATGCCCGCCTTGTCGTTTATCTGACACTGATTTATGCCGTCGATCTTTTTCTCGACAGGGTCTTCTACCGTTACGATGTTTACGTTAGGCTTTGACAGCTCGCCCAGCGTAGCATAAAGCGTCGTGGACTTACCGGAACCCGTAGGACCCGTAACCAGCATAACGCCGTTCGGGCAGCGGATTATCTGCTTGAACATCTCATAGTTATAGTCCGTCATACCGAGGTCGGTGATCTTCTTAGCCGCCGCGTCCGCGGTCGAAAGCAGACGTATAACGCACTTTTCGCCGTATACACAAGGGATCGTCGACACACGCATATCCAGGTTGATGCCGTCGATCTTTGTTCCGAAACGTCCGTCCAACGGGATTCGGCGCTCCGCGATATTCATGCCGGCAAGGATCTTGATACGCGTTATTATCGAGTTGTGGAAGGACGGCGGGATCTTCATCTCCTGCTCCACAAGCTCACCGTCGATTCTGAAACGGATCCTTGTTCTGTCCTTGAACGCCTCTATATGAATATCCGTACACTTCATGCGGAACGCGGTCTCTACCATCATATTAACGAGTTTAACGATAGGAGCGTTGTCGATACGACCCTCGGATTCCGCGGCTGCGAGATCCTGCGTTACGTCGCCGCCCGCCTCGCTCTCCAGATCCGACATCGTGCTGTCGATAGCCTGAGCGGAGTAGAACTTGTTTATTGCCGCTTCGATCTGCGTCTTTGTGGACAAACGAGGTACGATCTCCATTCCGGTGATGACCTTAAGCTCATCAAACACATAGAAGTTTACGGGATCGTTTGTCGCCACCAGCAGACGGTTTCCCGACTGCTGAAACGCTATAACAGTCTTGTCCTTCGCGATATTTTCGGGGATCTTTCCGACAGCCGCAGTATCCAGCTTTGTTGTGGAAAGGTCGACATACGGCACCTTAAGCCGCTTTTCAAGTGCTCTTGCAAGCTGAGTCTCACTTACGAGACCCATCTCGAGGATGACCTCGCCGAGCTTCTTGCCGCCCGAATTTTTCTGCTGTGCAAGGGCGCTCTCGACCTGCTGTTGGGAGATATACCCGCTCTCAACAAGAACCTCGCCTATCTTGATATTCTGGAACGGTACCGCCATATATAATTCATTCCTTTCTCAAAGGTATGATGATCAATGTATAATTGACAATGAACAATCAAGGTACGCCGCCCGCGGCGGCGATTTAAAGCCGCTTCGCGGCATATATATTAAAACGAAATCCATATATCGTGTCAGTCTGTAAAAAAGTTGGTTTAGCCAAGAACAACATTTTAATAGTGCAGGAGAAATTTCAAAAAGCGGTTCCACGCGGCGGAGCGGAGCGCCGAAGGCGCGTAGCGTAGCCGTGGGGGACCGGCTAGGCGGGCGGAGCCCGCCGGTTTTGAAATTTCTTTTAGATCAATAGCCCATCGTCAACATTTGAAAACCAGCCAAGATCAACGTCTGAGAACTTTATCTGCAAACTGCAATGTACTATGATACATTTTCGGTCTTTGTATTTAAAACGGAATGTTATATTCTGTGTCAGACTGTAAAAAAGTTCTTTTTCGGGATTCCAAAGGGCAGCGCCCTTTGGCAGGGGTTGGGGGCGGAGCCCCCGCATCTCCCCCCTTTCCCCGAGAGGGGTTTTTATACAAGCTGAAACGGAATGTCATATTCCGTATTTTTTTCAAAATATTGTCATGAATACCGCAAACATCTTGCAATATTCCCAAAAATGTGTTAAAATAGAATTAATCTATTTTAAAGGAGTGTTCACAATGTTTAATGCGTTATCGGCAATGCCGACAGTATACGCTGTCGTCTACGCGGTTTTCGCTTTTCTGTTCGGATCCGTGATCGGCAGCTTTCTGAACGTTGTCATACTGCGCACGCCCGAGAAGCAGTCCATCGTCAAGGAACCCTCGCACTGCTTTTCCTGCGGACATCGTCTCGCGTGGTATGATATGTTTCCGATATTCAGCTGGCTTCTTCTCCGCGGAAAGTGCCGCTACTGCAAATCGCCGTATTCACCGCGCTATATGATCATCGAAGCGATAACCGCCGTGCTCTATTGCCTGGCGTTTCTGTTCTTCGGATTCTCCATGCAGCTCTGGTATTCCGCCGTGCTTTTCGCGGTGCTTGTAGTCCTCAGCTGTGTAGATATCGACCGTTTTGAGATACCGTACTGGTGCAGCGCCGCAGTCGCCGTGCTGGGCATATCCTCGATCTGGCTTCTGTCGGAGGACGGTTCATGGCAGGAGCGCCTTATATCGTTCGGTATTATCGTTGTCCTCTTCGGTATCATGGTACTTATCGGCGGAATGGGCGGCGGCGATCTCCAGCTTATGGCCGGCGCGTCATTGCTGCTTGGATACAGGATCTTTGCCGCTCTGTTCATCGGCATCTGTCTTGGCTCCGTTTACGGCGTTATCAAAAAGTCGCGCGATAAGAAGGCGGAAAAAGAGCTCTCGAAGAAGATCCTCGCTCTTGCCGAGGAGTGGTATCAGCAGCAGATCGACCGCGGCTCCGGATATGTCACCGACGACGGCGACGACATCATAGTCGGCAGTATCAGCGACGGAAAGCCCGATATCGAATGGGAGTTCCTCGAGGAAAAGGTCTGGAAAGGTCTTCCCGACAAGGCTGCTCTCAGCCGGGCGCTGCGCGACAGTATATCTGACGAGCGCGAAGGCGGCTTCAAGATCTTCATCAGCGGCCGCGAGATCAAAAAAGTAAAATACTCGCGCCGTATGGTATTCGGTCCGTTCCTCGCGATCGGAATAGCTGCCTCCTGGCTTATCGGTTTCAAGCTGGTAGGCTGGTACATCAGTCTGTTCTGACAGCCATAACCCCGAACTCCCGGTGCGGATCCACCCGCTTATCCCGAACATTTGCCAAGCGCTGCACATAAACTCACACGGACGTATGAGTTTATGTGCGGCGCTTGATCTTATCTCCGGCAGCACCGTTTGTCAGCGGAGATCCGGGACGCTCTTTACACACAGCAGCCGCGCTCACCCGCCGGGAGATATCCCGGCGGAATAACGCGTTTAAATTTTGCTTCAGGTTGCGGGATCGCTGCCCGTCTTGGTCTTGCGTGCGATATAGTAAATAAAGCTTTCCGGGTAGTAGTATGTTTCGCCCCCGTCACTGTAGCTGTTGTGACTGCCGTCATAGAGGTATGCCGACATATATGACGGAACGACATCGCCCGTGCCGTCGGTCGTGTAGTGTACATTGATATTCGGCTGGATCTTATACACGCCCTTGTTCAGCAGATTGCTTCTGATGTTGGGGAGATCCGCGTAGGTCATTCCGGAGAACGTCATCACAGCTCTGCTCCTCACGTTTTCTTTGATGTTGTAGCAGTCCGGCGAAAGATAAACGTCGGTAACGATCCTGAGCCCCGGAGCAATGTCAACATCCTCGGGTTTTACCTGATCCTTCAAATTTCCGGATTCGTCCTTGATCTGATACTGATTGCTGTAGTTCTCAAACCTGATTATCGGGTACAGCCCATCGTAAAATACGGTGTCAAAAACAAGCTGTGATTTGCTCGGATCGAGCTTGCCCGTATCCTGGTCGACCTTCTCGTTTGTGATAACAAGCTTTTTGTCTCCGAAGTTCGACACAGTGACCCACCGCACGCCGATACATCTGAGCTCGTATACCTCGCCCGCAAGATCGTTTTTCAGGCAGTTCAGCAGATCCGAAAGACCTTTGCCCTTCTGCTTTTCAAACTCCTTGCCGGCATACTTCATCGAGAGCACATTCGGGTCTCCGCTTGACGGACTTGTATCACGGACCGTACATTCGGAAAACGTCTGCACATAGAACGCGTACTGTATGCTGTTTGCGATATAGGAATCAATAGCCTCCGAGAGCATTACCGCGCGCGCGTTCTGCTCCTTGGCGCGGACATTTTTCAGTACCGGCGTTGCGAATCCCAGCACGCCGATCACCAATATTCCGAGCAGCGCGCAGGCAATGATGACCTCAACAAGCGTAAAACCGCTTTTATTGCGCAGCCGAAGCAGGCGTTTCATTCTTTTGAACATTATAGCCACCTCCGGAGGTCATTATTTGTAATGTCTGGTGGGCATGAACGCACCATAGATATTAACATGATAGCCCTCGTAGTCATACGCCGGGGTTCCGTCGCTGTTGTACTCTTCGAGATAGTTCGGGCATGCCGCGTACTTTTTAGAGCCGGTCACATCGCCGGTTGCCGCGTTATATCCGAACGACTCTACGGTAAGGTGCGGATCACCCTCAAATTCAACATAGAATTTGCTTGCGTTGCCCGCCGTAAACTTTACGCCTCTGCCGTTCAGTCCGCCGTTCGTACCGTTGCCGGTAGTGAACGGAGATCCGATCCTGACAACGTTTGTTCCCATCTGTTCAATGGTGTACTTGTTGTTGTTATCAGTACCCTCACTTATATTGGATGTCTGAAGCCCGTTGTTCTTCGCGCTGTCAAAGTTCTTGATGTAGCCCACTTTGGTGATCACCGCGGTCTTGTAAACGTCCTTGGTGTATTTCTTGTTGTCCTTGTCGGTATATTCCACCGCGCATGCCGGCATATTGAGGTATTCCGACTTATCCTGCGATGTTGTTCCGTCAGGCTGATGATAGAAATGCAGTCTGTACTGCGAATACGGAACGTCCTCGTCCTTCAGCGTCTGCGGCATGCTTCCGCAGGAAGCGGATGTCATGAAGAAGTAGCGGGTATGTCCGGCGGGGATCGCCATCGGATCGCCCGGCGCGTAATTGTGCGTATCCTTGACCACATATATTATCTGGATATTTGAGATACCGCCGGTCCCCGTGATCCTCGTGTCCATTCTGGAAGCCTGAGAACCCGAGTTCGCACCGCCCCCGGAACCGCTGCCGCCGTTCGGAGTAACCTCTCCGTCAGACTGATAGTTGACGGGAGCGAGGAAGTAGTTCAGACCCTGTGAGTCAAATTCCGCGTCGGTCATCGCCGAAAGTCTGTCAAACGGCAGCTCTACGACTGTACCGTCATCAAACGGCAGCTTGATCGTGCCGTCCGGATCCTTAAAGTTCTCGCTGTTCTTTTCAACCAGCGTGAGCAGATGTTCCTGAGTGTCAAGCTCGCGCTGATAAGCGTTATTGCTCTGTCTTGCTCTCACCGCCAGATCCAGCATCTGACATATCATCGAAGCCATTATCGCAAATACCGCAAACGCGACAATGATCTCGACCAAGGTGAAGCCGCTTCGTTTGGAATAAAATCTCTTAAGCATATTGCCGCACCTCCTTTAGTGTGCCTTGAGCGCGATCTTCCAGCCCTTGTTGTCAAAGCCGTCAAGCTTATTCTGCTTGCACTCATCGCTCATCAGATCGTTCGGCATCTTTTCAGGCCAGCACGCGATCATCGACATGGAGTCGTCGATTACGTAGTCGGATACGGTCATACCGCCCATCAGTCTTACCATACCGCCGCCGGCATTGTTTCCGTATGCCTTGAAGGTCATGTACGGAGCGTAAACATATCCAAAGAAAGAGTTCTGGATAATGTTGGTGCCGTCCGACATGATCGACAAACGAATGTTCGCACTCTCATCACAGGATATAAGGAAGATATTGGTCGTCGGATAGATGATCTTTCCGTCGCTTCCCGTCATTCGAGTCTTCATCGTGCTGTTTGTCGCCAGATAAGCGTCGATCTCTGTACGTCCGACGTGGTTTGCGCAATCGCCCGCGTGATTGTTCTTCTTTTCGGGCTGGCAGGTCGGACAGAATTCGTTCAGCTTTCCGTGTACCGAACAGTTAACGACCTTCATTTTGCCCTCGCAGGAGCCGCACTTATTTGTGCTTGTGGTCTCCGTATAAACGCAGCCGTCGCCTGCCTTGCAGTCTCTGTGAATATACTTCTCAAAGTTCTTGTCGGAAGTGCCGGTATCGATTCCGTTTGTATTATAGATGACCTTGCTTTCCCAATAGCCCTTAGCGCTGTTGTATACCGCAGAGGACTCATTGCCGTATTTGTAGTCGGGATTAGCTCCGCCAAGCAGATACCAGCCGTAGTGCATGAACTTTACAAAGCTCATATCCTGATAAGTTACGCCCTTGGGCACGTCAACAACGACAGAGCCGCGTCCCTTTACCAGTATCGTCATAAAGGTACTGCTGCTGTTGTAATCAAACGGATACCAGGAGAACGTTTCGTTTACGTTATCATGGTCAAAGTCGCGGTTCGGCTTAACGCGGATCGTATAGATATTGTCCTCGTCCTCTCCCGTATCGATAACAAGAGCAAGATGGTTAAACGCGGTATTTCCGACATCACAGGTAACGTCCTCGATAATGCAGCCCTTTTCCGAGTTGCTGTATCTCAGCTCGATCGTCGGAATGGGATTGTCGCTGTTCTGAGAGAAGTGCAGCTTCTTTCTTACAACTGTTGATCTGTTTTCGTCCAGCTCCTTGACATACTTATCCTTTGAAGGATTACTGTCGTTTATCACCCACTTGTAATAAACATTTGTAGCCGTTTTTTCGTCCAGCATCTTTATCATCTCGGAAACGTTCATAATGCCGTTGGTTCCCGCCATATCATTCCAGGACTTCTTTGTATTTCCGACATAGTCCTTGGGATTGTTCCAGATGTTGATACCCTCTGCGTCATTCGCGCTGCAGCCGTTGTTATTGCTTACGTCAACAACGCCGTTGCAGTAGACGTGTGCCATGCTCGCCCATACGCCATCCTCAAGGTATACGTTGCCGTCGACAAAGTAATTTGTGTTGCTGCTCAATGTGCCCTTTGTGTGAAGGTCGCCGAGAATATAAACGTTTGCGTTTTCAAAACCCGTTCCGGCGTTTTTACAATTTAAATACGCGTCGCCGCCGATGAGGACAGTGCTCTTTTCCGTACCGGAAGCAAATGTTACCGGACCGTTAAAGTTCGCGGTGTATGTATTTCTTATCGCAAAGGTAAGTGATTTTGTGCTGCTCGGTATGATATAAGCGTGGCAAAGCAGCGAGCCGCCTGTGGACAGATTGCCCCACAGCTCCAGGTTCTTGCCGCCGTAAGCGTTTACAACGGTCATTTCATTATCAAAGAACACGTCTGTGATAAAGCGTCCGCCGTCCAGGAATACGTCGTTCGGAACATATCCGGTCGCCGCGAACACCTGCGTTGCCGCGGGAGGATTTTCCTTATCGCTCGCCTCGTAGTAGATAATGGTGTGATATACAGTGCTCGCGCCGTTCACGGACGCCGTAGTCGCAAAATCAAACACCATTTTCTCAACGCCGCCCACAGTTTCGTTGGGCAGACGTGTGATCTCCATAGTATAAGCGCCGAGATCATCATCGGGATCAACACCGCTGATCGCGCCAAACGCCGCGAAGCCGTTCGCGCCGGTCGAGATCTTCTCACCCTCGTTCAGCTTGACCATTGCATTTGTTAACTGTTCAAGCTGATTGTCCATCATACCCGCTATGACCGCGTCATTGATGGATGTCGACACCTGCTTCGACTGGTTCTGATAGAACACGGCATATTGTGTCGAACGCGATGATACAACCGAGAAATACATCGCCATACAGCTTACCATAAGCGCTGTCATCGTGCTTATTACCATAAACAGCGCGCTTCCGCGGTTACTGATATACTTTCTGAATAAATGCACTGCGTCGTCCTCCTTTCAAAAAGTCAACTCCGTCCTGCGCCGACCGTTACGCAGCCTTGTCGTCCTGTGCGTTCAGCTGAGCCTGAGGATCCTGCATACGCTCTATGCTGTAAAATACGATCGATCCGGTTATATTATGAACGTAATATAACTTAAGCTCATCCATGTTGGGCTCCTGCGCGTTGGGGTTTTCGTCCTCGACACCGATACCAAGCTCACGCAGTATTGCTCTTCCTTCTCTTGCGATCTCTTCGGTGCTCAGATCCGCCATAAAGTCGTAAAACTGATTTACGTCGTCATAATTAAATTCCGCGGTATCTATGCAGATAGCCTTTCTGATCTTGCCGTCCTCCGACTCTATTTCGTACTCGTTTATCGCGTCGATCAATCTCAGAAAATCCGCGCGTGACAGCACCGACGCCTTAAAGGATATCTGGCTTGCGCCGATAGTCTGCTCCGAAGAGAGTGCCTGCTGCAGGATCGCGTTGCGCTGTGCGATCTTGCTTTCCTCCTCGGTCATCTCCACGCCCTGGGTCACATAGGTCTTAAGCGCGTATGACACCTCAGTGGGAGTGAAAAACGATACGCTGAGAGTATCGGTGGTCGGTTCAGCGACCTCGACCTCCTCGACTACAACGGGGAAGTCAAGCTGCTTGATAAAGTCTCTGAACGCGTTGTCCGCCTGATAAGAAGCCAGCTCGGGGAAGAACATATCCGCAAGGTGCTCGCCTTCCTCATATTCCTTCTCAATATCCTTTCTGAGGGGATCCTTCAGCTTCTGGCGCTCCCTAGCCGCGTCAAGCTCACCCTGACGCTGCGCAAGAGTTTCCTTTGTCCTGCTTGCCTCTTCAAACTTCGGCTTTACCAGCATAAACGCTCCCACTGCCAGGATTACTATCGCAATAATGATAAGCGCCGCTATGCGCTCCTGCTTACTGAGTTTCATTATTGAGCCACCTCCGTTTTTCCTTCTTCTTGCTTATTCAAGCCAAAATCATCATCAATGTCGGTATGAAGCTCGTCGCTTCCCGGCTTGAGCTGCATAGTCATTTCAAACGAGAAGTATGTATCATAGAGATCCGCGTCCGTGATCTTCTTATTGGGATCGGTGCTTTCATGATACGCCGCGATCGCAGCAAGCAATGCAAAGCTTCCGTCATCGGAGATATTGTCCTTTGTGAAACCCGTATAGGTCACATTGACAAAATACGGCTGACCATACTTATCCAATACCTTTTCGGTGAGCGCCTCCGCGTATTTTGCGGGAATGTCCGCGGGATTGCCCTTGCAAAGACCCCTGAATCCGACAGTCACGCTTTCCTCGCCGATGGTCAGCGCCGTAATATCCATGCGCTGGTCCTCGGTAAGAATACTGTCTGTGAAATCCAGCTCGTCATTGAGCAGGAAAAGCGTAAGGTCACTGTATCTGACGCCGTACTCGTTGTCTTCCTTCAGCTTGGGCAGCGGTTCTCTGAGCTTGTCAACAACAAGCGACTGAACCTTCGGCTTGTAGTTGAACAGCAGCTTTACCGTATTGACCGTATCGTTGTAGTTCTTGAATCCCGCCAGCATATTTTCTCTGTCGGTGACGATCTTCAGATCATTCTGGAGAGCCGGATTGTTCAGATCCGCCTGAACGGACTTGATCTGAGAGTTGAGCGACTCGTTCCAGAAGTGCGCCGCGAAATAAGCTCCTCCGACAACCGCCGCCGAGGCCACCATAACGCCCAGCAGCGCGAGCAGAAATCCGTTTGAGCCTTTGGACTCCTTCGCGGATGTCGCCTCGAGCAGGTTGATGTGCTCCAGCTCCTTATCACGGCGGTAAAGCGCTCCGATGGCGTTCGCGAACTTCGTAAAGTCAAACTGGACCGTGGAGCTTATGCTTGCGGGCATGGAAAGCATATTTACAGGAATGTTGAACGAGCCGAGCGCGTTGGAAATTTCCATAAAGCGGTCGATCTCACCGTAGAACAGTATCTCCTTGATGCCGCTCGAGGATCCTCTCTGCTGAATGAACTGTATCATTCTGAACAGGTTCTCATAAACCGCGCGGGAAACATAGTCCGACGCGTTCTCATAGTCGTTCGGGTCGATATTTGAGAATCTCGAGAACGCAAGCTGGCCATCCTCATAGAGGTTCATATTCAGGAAGTTCTTATCCACCTGAACAAGCAGCATAGGCATTCTATCGGCGAGCTTGGGTGTGTTCAGTATAAGACGCGTAACCGAGTTGTTCGCGATACTTACGCCCTTAAGCTGCAGACCGATATGTGAGAACAGTCTTACATAGCCGTCAACCAGTCTCTGCGGACAAGCTGCGGCAATGACCTTGAGCATCTTGTTCTTCTCCGCGTCCTCTGTTTCGCCCGCTATAGTAAAGGATATGTTATAATCGCTCGTGATGTTCATCTCGGACTGGATCATAGCCTCGATGATCGCCGGATTCTTCATATTTTTGGGCTTCGCGACCGTCATTTCCTTGTAGACGATAGAGCTGGATGTAATGGAAACTATCGCTTCCTTCTCCTTGATATCCTTGGACTTGATGATATCGTTAAGCTCCGATGCGACCATGGGAACATCGGTAACATAGCCGTTGGAGATCATACCCATGGAAAGCTCACGCATATCCGCGTCCTGAATACGGATCTTGTTACCGCTGTGAGCGCCTCTGACAAACTTGATTTGTCTGTCGGTAATGTCTATAGAAAGCATATCTTCACCTCATCTTAAATTTTCGGCTTCCGCGCCGGGCAAACTCCGTTTGCCCTACAATGTGGCTGCCACTCCGCCGCGCTTGCAGCCGCTATCTCGGAAGGCCGAATTTTTTGTACAGCCACCCGCCATTGCGGAAAGCTGCACTGTTTCAATTTTGCAGCTTCCGCACCGGGCAAACTCCGTTTGCCCTATCACGCCGCTGCCGTTCGGCTCCGCCGCCCGTCGTCGGCTATTGCGGAAAGCTGCGCTGTTTCAATTTTGCGGTCTCCGCGCAGGGCAAACGTTCCGTTTGCCCTGTCACGCGGCTTCCGCGTTCGTTCCATATCACAATGTTCAAACCTCATCAGGAGATATCCTGCATACTGCCGTAGAGCAGCGGGAACATTCCCGCGAGGAACAGACCGATGGCAATACCCATGATAATGATCATCAACGGCTCCATCAAGCCAACCAGCTTTGTGATAGCCGCGTCCGCTTCTTCCTCGTAATATTCCGCCGCCTTGTTGAGGATGGTATCCAGCGTACCGGATTCCTCACCGACGAATATGATGGACGTGAACATTCCTTCAAATATTCCTGTCTTTTCGATCGACTTAGACATGCTCTCACCGAGCTTGATGTCGCTTACAACATCGACAAAGCGCTTTTTAACATAGCTGTTGTTTACAATGGAGATCGACTTCTCGATACACTCTACCATCTGCAGACCGGCGCCGTAGAGGTTCGACATATTACGCGCGAACGTACCCGTATACATCGTCGCGACCAGCTTGCCTATTTTAGGCACCTTCAGCAGAAGTTCGTCCATTCGCAGACGCAGCGAGGGCGTTCTCAGCATGAGAATAATACCGACAACAATGCCGACAATAACGATTATGTACACATACCATTGATTGATCAGCGAACTGGAGAAGCCCAGCAGCGCTTTTGTCAGCGGCGAGTATGTACTTTCATCTCCGAGTCCCGCAAAGCTCGGCAGGATCGCCACAAACAGGAATATGATAACCACGAGCAGCAAAACCAGCAGAACCATAGGATAAACCATCGCGGATTTTGCCTTGTTGGCGGTCTTGTTTGCGTTCGCATAGTGATCGGACAAGCGGTTGAGCATCTGGTCAAGAGTACCCGAAGCCTCACCCGCGGCAACCATACTCACAAACATATCCGGGAAAATGCCGGGCTTGGAA
>JAIEDJ010000281.1 GCA_029068025.1 Oscillospiraceae bacterium
GGATTTACCTACTGCGTTCCGCCGTTTATGATCCGCTCAAATGTCGTTACAGGCGTTATGAGCTTCGCGGAAATGGACGCTATGATGTACAAGATCGAGGGTGAGGATCTGTATCTTATCGGTACGTCCGAGCACTCGATGATCGGCAAGTTTATTGATACGATCATTGATGAGGAAACGCTTCCCAGAACTCTCACAAGCTATTCTCCGTGCTTCCGCAAGGAGAAGGGAGCACACGGCATAGAGGAGCGCGGCGTTTACAGAATTCATCAATTCGAGAAGCAGGAGATGATCGTTGTATGCAAGCCCGAGGAGTCGCCGATGTGGTTTGACAAGCTGTGGCAGAACACAGTTGATCTGTTCCGCTCGATGGATATCCCCGTGCGCACGATCGAGTGCTGCTCGGGAGATCTGGCAGACCTAAAGGTCAAGAGCTATGATGTTGAGGCATGGTCGCCCAGACAGAAGAAATACTTCGAGGTCGGCAGCTGCTCTAATCTCGGCGACGCGCAGGCACGCCGCCTGAAGATCCGTGTAAACGGTCAGAACGGCAAGTATTTCGCGCATACGCTCAACAATACCGTTGTAGCTCCGCCGAGAATGCTTATCGCGTTCCTTGAGAACAATCTCAATGCGGACGGCAGCGTGAATATTCCGGAAGTTCTTCGTCCGTATATGGGCGGCAAGGACAAGATCCTTGTTCCGGAGAAGTGATACTTATCCCACTTAGAGTTTCCTATAAAAATATAGGTAACTGTGCGCAAATTGGCGCACTTGTCTCAACGATCTAAAGTGGGATCAGTATGAACGGTTTTCACATAGTGTTCAAAGAACTTTCACACATTTTTCGACTGGAAACAGTAAAATAAAGTTGAATATCAAACAACACCGGGCAAATTTTTTGCGCGGTGTTACGTGGTATTCGGAAAGGTGATCTGCAGTTTATTACGAACGGCGGAGGTGTGCTGATCATGAGAAATAAGAAAAAATACGGATCAAAATTCGGCACGGTGACAGGTTTGATAATGGCGGCGCTGCTGATTTTGGGGATATTTTTTATGTTCGCCTCAAAAACAAGTGGCGAGACGCCTCTCAGCCCCAGGAGCTGGCGACTGAACACGGGCATGGTACTGTTTGGTTTGACATTTGTTATGGCGGCAATATTTCCGTTTCTGCCCGCAAAGCTTCGCGGAGTAGAGGAAGTTTCATTAAAAATCAAGGTCATACAATGCATTATTTCGATCTCTGTTCTGTTTATGGTCGGCGGCTTTGCGTGGGTAATATACAGTATAATGCAGGATCCGGATAACAAACAAAACTTCAGTGCGCTTATCGGCGCGGGTGTTTTCGTCCTGGGTTTTGCAATGGCATGGATCGCCGCGAGTATAAGAGATAAAAAGGTTGAGCGCGGTGAGGTACCTCCCGATGTTACTACGATCATGAGAGCCGAATCAGATATTCACGAAAGCGAGTTCGGCATGGATATTCTCAAAAAGCTTACCGGCAACGAAAATGTGCTTTCCCCCGAAGAACGCGAACGCGAGCTGCGGCGTATTGAGGAACAAGACCGCCAGGCGGGTGTTGTTCCCATGACTAAGGAGCAGGTCGAGGAGTACGAGAAAAGAAAACGCTTCTGAACGGATATCCCGCGGTGTTGAATATAGTGCGGCGTTTTGTGAGTTAGGTGTGAGGTATGAAAAATAAATTGCAAAGTGTAATTTATGCTATATTAAGAGTCCTTGTAATATTCTGCCTTATAGCAATAGTCGGCGGAATATTTGTGGCGTTTTACAGCTTTATGGATGATCCTCCAAATAATACGATAGGCGTTATCGGAGGCGTGATGTGCTTTGGCGGATTTGGGCTTTCATGGCTGATCGCTAAGGTCGGAGGAAAGATCGTTGATCACTTTGAATCGTTACACGAGCCCGAACCGGAACCCGAATCCGATGCACTGCCGGAGGATGATGAACCTCCTTTGCAGGATGATATTTTTGAAGACCAAACCGTGAACCCCGAAGCCCAAAAGATATTCACCAAAATAGGCTGGATAATTTCCGCCGGGGTCGTTATCATAATGATGATCGGGATCTTTTATATATATTCCGGAAGTTTGACCTCTATGACAATTAATGGCATCGGTGGTAGTGTACTCACAGGTTTTTTGATCTTTATGGTTCCGCCGCTGGTTCTTTTGTCGATGGCGCTGCTCCCCGAAAAAATGCGCGGCGTAAAGAAAAAACCGCGCAGACTGCGTGCAATGGAGATACTTGTCATAGTGTCAACGCTGATGACGGTCGGAGGAGTTTTAACGGTATGTGGACTGGTTGGTTTTGGACGCAGGGATAAAGTGCTTTACATAATTGCGAGCAGCTGCGTGGTTCTCGGATTTGTTGGATTGTTTATCTTCACAAAGAAATACAGAGATCTGGCAGGTAAATACACTATACGGATAGAGGTTTTCCCCTCCGATGAGGAATTTGAAAAGTCTGCGTACAGTGCGCTGAATAAGATGGGTGTTGCGGACACCGTATTGGACGATGAACAGGAGCGCGAGCTTCGGCGTATTGAGGAACAAGACCGTCAGGCGGGTATTGTTCATATGACAAAGGAGCAGGTCGAGGAATACGAGAAGCACAAACATTTCTGAAAAAGCAGGAGGATCTGTTGAATGGCATTTGTTACATTAAAGGACGTATATAAACGGTATCATGTCGGGGAAGTGACGATAAACGCCGCTGACGGCATGACGTTTGACATAGAAAAGGGCGAGCTGTGCGTTATTGTAGGACCGTCCGGTTCGGGAAAGACCACGGTGCTGAATATGCTGGGCGGCATGGACGCTTGCGACGAGGGAATAATCTCGGTGGACGGTTCAAGAGTGGACGGCTTCACACGCAAGCAGCTCACCATGTATCGCCGCTATGATATAGGATTTATCTTTCAGTTTTACAATCTGCTGCCGAACCTCACAGCTAAGGAAAATATCGAGATCGCGGCGCAGACCAAAAAAGATTACATACCTGCTGAGGAGATACTCGCTAAAGTCGGGCTGGCGGAACGTCTCAACAATTTCCCCGCACAGCTGTCGGGCGGTGAGCAGCAGCGTGTTTCCATCGCGAGAGCGCTTTCCAAAAAACCGAAACTGCTGCTGTGTGATGAGCCTACCGGCGCACTGGATTACAATACCGGAAAGATGATCTTAAAGCTCTTACAGGATACCTGCCGCGCGGATGGAATGACTGTCATTCTTGTAACACACAACACAGCCATAACTCCGATGGCGGACAGAGTTATCAAGATCAAAAACAGCAAGGCAGCAGAGATCGTCTTGAATGATAACCCAACGCCCGTTGAGAATATTGAATGGTAATTGATTTTTTGACACGAGGGAATGTACGCATTATCTGCCGCGCGGAATACGCTTAAGCAGAGTGAGCGAAGTCAAAAAAATCAATTTTAAATTAAATAGGAGACTTATGAGAGCGGTAAATAAAAATACAATGCGCGAGATCAGCAAGACCAAGAGCAGGTTTCTTTCGATATTGCTGATCTGCGCTATAGGCGTTGGATTTTTCAGCGGTGTACGCGCGACCTGCGACATTATGAAGACCTCCGCCGATGATTATTATGACAAGCATGATCTTTTTGATCTGAGAGTGCTGTCAACGTTCGGACTGACGGAGGACGACGCGGCGGCTATCCGGGAGATAGACGGCGTGGACGGCGTATACACTTCGAGATATACCGATCTTGCGCTTCACTCGGGGGATATAGAATATCTTACCCGCGTTTATTCCAAGAACCCGGACGAGATAAACAATATCGATATTTTTGAGGGCAGCGCTCCGCAGGCGGACGATGAGTGCATAGTAAGCTATAATATCCTGCATGAGGGGATCAAGGTCGGAGACGTTGTGACGCTCGAGGATCTGACGGACGCGGATGAATTTCCGCTGACGCGCCGTGAATACAAGGTCACGGGGCTTTATAATACGCCGATGTTTATTTCCAAGACGCAGCGCGGAAGCACAAATGTCGGAGACGGCGCGCTGGACGCGTTTATGATAGTTCCCGCGGAGCATTTTACGCAGGAGCCGTTCACGGAAATATACATCAGATCGGAAAAGCTCAAGAGCTACGCAAGCTATTCAAGCGAGTATGAAAAGCTGCGCGACGAGATCTCCGACAAGCTGGAGTCGCTCGGTATAGACCGCAGCGTTATCCGTTATGACGAGGTAGTAGGCAAGGTAGAACGCGAGATCGCTGATGGGGAAAAGGATCTCGAAAAAGCAAAGATCGACGGTCAGAAAGAGCTTGACGACGCTAAGAAGGAGCTTGAGGACGCGGCGCGTGAGATAGCCGACGGAGAGAAAGAGCTTGAGGACGCGAAAAAAGAGCTTGAAGACGGAAAGGTTCAGCTTGAGGACGCGGAAAAAGAGCTTAATGACGCAAGGAAAGAGATCGAGGATGGCAGAGCGGAGCTTGAGGAAAACAG
>JAIEDJ010000282.1 GCA_029068025.1 Oscillospiraceae bacterium
GTCTTGAACAGGACAACATGGCGCGGCTGATGAAGATGGCTGTCGAATATGGCCGTTCCATCGGCTTCAAGGGTGATTTCTACATTGAGCCGAAGCCCAAGGAGCCGACAAAGCACCAGTACGATTTCGACACCGCTACCGTTCTCGGATTCCTGCGCAAGTACGATCTGCTCGGCGACTTCAAGATGAACATTGAAGCAAACCACGCGACTCTCGCGGGACATACCTTCCAGCACGAGCTGAGAGTAGCGCGCGAAAACGGCGTATTCGGCTCCATTGACGCAAATCAGGGCGATATGCTGCTGGGCTGGGATACCGATCAGTTCCCCACCAATATCTACGACGCTGTTCTGTGTATGTACGAGGTGCTCAAGGCGGGCGGCTTCACCAACGGAGGACTGAACTTCGACTCCAAGGCGCGCCGCGGCTCCTTCACTCCCGAGGACATATTCTACAGCTACATCGCGGGTATGGATACCTTCGCGCTCGGTCTGCGCATGGCTGACAAGCTCATCAGGGACGGCAGGATCGACAAGTTCGTTGATGACAGATACGCAAGCTGGAAGACCGGAATAGGCGCGGACATCATCTCCGGCAAGGCAAAGATGACGGAGCTAGAGAAATACGCTCTCGAAAAGGGCGATGTGATCTCCTCCGTTTCCAGCGGACGCCAGGAGATGCTCGAAAACATTCTCAACAACGTGCTTTTCTCAGACTGAACGATCTTAAAGACAGCACGCAATTCTCGAAAGCGGTCACAAAAGCGCAACGGAGCGAAGCGGAGTGAGCATTTTGTGACCGGCTAGCGAATGACGAACGAAGCGAAGCGGAGTGAGGACTAAATCTCGCAATCGAGCTTCAGAGGTTCGCGAATTGCTTTTAAATAAGGAGTGAAAATGTCTTACATTTTGGGAATAGATATCGGTACTTCGGGTACCAAGACAGCGCTGTTCTCGGAGAACGGCAAATGTGTCTCCGCGGCGGTCTGCGGATATCCGATGGATACTCCGAAAAACGGTTATGCGGAGCAAGATCCCGCAGATTGGGCAGGTGCCGTAACAGAGGGAATAAAGCGTGTGCTGCATAACATCGGGATCCACTCGAACGAGATCAAGGGCATTGGTCTTTCCGGGCAGATGCACGGGCTTGTTATGCTGGACAAGGATGACCGGGTAATTCGTCCGAGCATCATCTGGTGCGATCAGCGCACCGCAAAGGAAGTCGGTGAGATCACCGAAAAAGTAGGCGCGGAAAGACTGATAGAGATCACCGCGAATCCTGCTATAACGGGCTTCACCACCGCGAAAATTATGTGGGTGAAGAACAATGAGCCGCAGAACTATGAAAAATGCCGTCACATTCTCCTGCCCAAGGATTATATAAGATTTATACTCACCGGCGAATACGCCACCGAGGTCTCTGACGCGTCCGGAATGCAGCTCCTCGATATCCCGAACCGCTGCTGGTCAGACGAGGTTCTGAACAAGCTTGGGATCGACAAAGCATTGCTGCCGAAGGTCTATGAAAGCCCCGAGATCACCGGAAGGATAACCAAACAATTCGCCGAACTGACCGGACTTGCCGAAGGAACGATCGTGGTAGGCGGCGCTGGCGACAACGCCGCGGCAGCCGTCGGAACAGGCGTAGTTGAGGACGGAAAAGCGTTCACGACCATCGGCTCAAGCGGCGTGGTGTTCGCTCATACCGACAATATCTCCATAGACAAAAAAGGCAGAGTACACACCTTCTGCTGCGCCGTGCCGGGCTGCTGGCACGTCATGGGCGTTACGCAGAGCGCCGGGCTTTCGCTCAAGTGGTTCAGGGATAATTTCTGCCAGAGCGAGATCGAGACCGCGCTCAATATGGGCACCGACCCGTATTTCCTTACGGATAAGGAAGCGGAGGCTGTCCCCATCGGCGCGAACAGACTGCTGTATCTGCCGTATCTGAACGGCGAAAGAACTCCTCACCTCGATCCGAACTGCCGCGGAGCGTTTGTCGGACTGTCCGCGATGCACAAAAAGCGCGATATGATCCGCGCCGTTATGGAGGGCGTTTCATATTCACTTCGGGACTGTGTTGAAGTAATGCGCGAGATGAACATCGGCGTTACCGATATGATGGCGTGCGGCGGCGGAGGAAGCTCCCCGCTGTGGCGGCAGATGTTAGCCGATCTGTACGGCTGCCCCGTAAAGATCACGGAGCAGAGCCTTGAAGGGCCCGCTCTGGGAGCCGCTCTGCTGGCAGCGGTCGGTGCGGGGATATACTCAAGCGTTCCGGAAGCGTGCAGGGCTGTCGTCCGTCCGGACAAGACGCAGGAGCCTATCAGCGCAAATTCTGCGCAGTACGAAAAGGTCTACGCCGTGTATAAAAAGCTGTACCCGGCTATGAAGTCCTGCTTTGACGATCTGGCGGCTTTGTAAAAAGAGAGGCGGGGGAGTCCAAAGAATGAAACATCAGCGGAATTCTTTGGGCTCCGCGAGGGCAAACCGCAGCGAGGCGAGGATTTGCCCGACCGCCGAACGTTTTTTTAATATAATGAGAGGAGTTTTTTATGTTTGTTGCTCCTGTCCCGCTGATCAGAAGAAATTACATAATTAAAAAGCTGAGAAAATGTAAAGCATTTTCTTCCGAAACCGCCGTGACCTTTGAAGAAGCAGGCATTATAAATCCGCATATGTTTAAAAGGGTCACTCAAGTAATGATAAAGCAGGGAATCCTTGTTCAATGCGGCGAAAAATACTGTTTAAACATTCAATAAAGGCATAAACGCCTTAAAAGAAAGGAATATAACACAATGAAGCTGTTTATCGACACCGCCAATGTGGCGGATATAAAAAGAGCCAACGATATGGGAATTATCTGCGGCGTTACGACCAACCCCTCGCTTATCGCAAAAGAGGGACGCGATTTCAAGCAGGTAGTCACTGAGATCGCAGGGATAGTTGACGGACCGATCTCCGCCGAGGTAATTTCCCTCGAAGCGGACAAGATGGTAGAGGAAGCCCTGCCGCTTGCCGCCATCCACAAGAACATCGTCATCAAGCTGCCCATGTGCGAGGAAGGTCTCAAAGCCTGCAAGCAGCTTACGGCAAAGGGGATCAAGACCAACGTCACACTGGTGTTCTCCGCGGCGCAGGCGCTTCTTGCGGCAAGAGCGGGAGCGACATTTGTCAGCCCCTTTATGGGCAGACTTGATGATATCGGTATGGAGGGAATGGCGCTGATCGAGGAGATCGTTGACATCTTCAACGCGTCCGCGATCGAAACTGAGATAATAGCCGCGTCCATCAGAAATCCCATTCATGTGACCGCCGCCGCAAGAGTCGGCTGCCATATCGCCACCGTTCCGATGAATGTGCTGCTGCAAATGCTCAAGCATCCAATGACTGATAACGGAATTGAAAGATTCCTAAAGGATTGGGAAGGCTTCACAAACAAATAATCAAAACAAAAAGAGCCGAGAGATCGGCTCTTTCAGACCGGAGCGGCTTGCAATAGGCCGCTCCTCTCTTTTCGTGAAAAAATTGTCAAAAATTTTGTATAACCCCTTGAAAAATTTGTCTATATGTTGTATAATATAGTTGTATGGTTGGCGGATTTGCTGTTTTATACTTATTTCCGTTAAAAAGCGTGCAAAAAATCAAGCCAAAACTCGGATATATGTTTTTTGCGAGATTTTTTGTGTGCGCTTTTGACGAGAAATCAGCATTATGCAAATTCAATGGCTAAATTTCGACAAAGGAGATTACAAAGCAATGACTTATTCTCATGAAGTAAACGAGATGTGCCCCGTTGCACAGGGCGTTGCTCACGGATGCGCTCCCATTCCCGAGGAAGCTAAGTGGGTAAAGGCTAAGGAGATCAAGGACATATCCGGCTTTACGCACGGCATAGGCTGGTGCGCTCCCCAACAGGGTACCTGCAAGCTGTCCCTCAACATCAAGGACGGCGTTATCGAAGAGGCTCTTGTTGAGACTATCGGCTGCTCCGGTATGACTCACTCTGCGGCTATGGCGGCTGAGATCCTGCCCGGAAGAACCATTCTTGAAGCGCTCAATACCGACCTGGTTTGCGACGCTATCAACACCGCTATGCGTGAGCTGTTCCTCCAGATCGTATACGGACGTTCGCAGTCCGCGTTCTCCGAGGACGGTCTTACCATCGGCGCGGGTCTTGAGGACCTCGGAAAGGGTCTCCGCTCGCAGATAGGAACTATGTATGGTACAAAGGCAAAGGGACCGCGTTACCTCGAAATGACCGACGGTTATGTTACCGACCTTGCTCTTAACGCTGATAATGAGATCATCGGTTATAAGTTCGTGAACTTCGGCAAGATGATGGACTTCATCAAGAAGGGCGACGATGCCAACACCGCGCTTGAAAAGGCCCGCGGTCAGTACGGACGCGTTGCCGACGCTGTTAAGTTCATCGATCCGAGAAAGCAGTAAGGAGGTACATAACAATGGCTTTATTTGAATCCTACGACAGACG
>JAIEDJ010000283.1 GCA_029068025.1 Oscillospiraceae bacterium
GCGATGAATCGGTGCTTGTAGCTTCTGATGATATTGTGTATCTTGAAGCATTCGGAAAGAAAACACAAGTCACCCTGAACAGCGGAAAAGAGATCATCTGCACCTGCGGATTGAGTGATGTTTCCGCAAAGCTGGGGCAAGGCTTTGTTTCCTGTCATCGCTCCTATGTCGTGAACATCGGAGCGATCAGAAAAATTTCCAGAATTGAGGTCACAATGGACAGCGGCAAGAAAATACCGCTGTCCCGCAGATCATATGACAGCGTAAACAGAGCGTTTATTGACTATTACAAGGAGAAACGAAAATGAAAACAGCGATCATTGTTACGCTCGTCATTGTCTGTATCGCGTTGCTGATAGCTGTATTTTTCCTTATCAGAAAATTATTCTATCATCTTGTGGACAGGCGTATCGCTGAGTTTCAAAGCGACCTGATCAACAAACAGACCGAGGAAATTCAGAATATGTACCGCCAGATGCAGGCGTGGCGGCACGATTACCGTAATCATATTCAGAATATGAAAAACCGTCTTGGCGGAGAGCAGGGCGAGCTTGAACAGTATCTTGACGATTTAGCTGATGATCTCACGCAGGCAGACACCTCTATCCAAACAGGCAATGTTATGGCGGACGCTGTACTGAACAGCAAGCTGTCAGTTGCGGAGCAGAAAAGAATTCAGCTCAATATCAAGGCAAATATCCCACCGGGCGTGACTATGACCGATGTGGAGCTGTGTTCGATATTGGGAAATCTGATTGATAATGCTATGGAGGCTTGCGAAAAATTATCATACGATCAGCGCTTCATGCGTGTATATATTGATGAATTCAAGGGGCAGTTTTATCTTTCTGTGCAGAATTCCTCTCCCCCCGTCAGGCGTGACAGAGGGATTTACCGCACTACAAAATCGGGCTCTCACGGCTTCGGGCTGTTCCGTATCGACCGTATTGCAAAGAAATACGGCGGATATGTCAATCGTCAGTATGAGGAAGGAATATTTGCGACCGAGCTTCTTGTTCCATTAAACGGATAATTCTTGCCATTCATTCCGTATTTTGACCATTCGTTCCGAATTTTGCACGAGTGGTCTTTTTTATGTTATACTAAGGACGGAGGTGTGAAAAGTTTGAAAAATCCTTGATTTTTCAAACCCGTCGTTTGTGCCTTGGCTCGACGAGCTTCACCAACAGAACCTCCTCATTTAATATGTCGAAAGGACGGTAGGCTCCCCTACCGCACAAGGAAAAATGAACAAAAAAATCATCATTGTACAGGGCTACCTTGCCGCAGGAAAATCCACCTTCGCACGGCAGGCGGCAAAAGAACTGGGACTGCCTTGCTTCGTGAAGGATACCTTTAAAAATGCTTTGTGCGCAGGCGTTTCAATCGACAGCCAAGCGGTAAGCAGCCAATTTTCCGCCGTAACCTTTGACGCAATGATGTATACGGCGGAACGGCTGATGGAAGCGGGGTTTCCGCTGATGATTGAGGGGAATTTTCTTCCCGCGGGGATCAAGAAAACCGACGAGGCGGGGACGATCCGTGCACTGATCGAGAAATACGGTTATCGCGCCCTCACCTTCCGATTCGTCGGGGACATCGAAGTGCTGTACCAAAGGTTCCTCGCCCGCGAGGGCTCCGCGGAGCGCGGAAAGGCAAACACGAGATTTACCCTGCCGACTGTCGAAGAATTCGGGCAATGGTGCCGCAACATGGACGGATTCGACGTTGGCGGAGCGGTGGAGGAGATTGACACCACCGATTTCACACGAACGGATCTTACTCGATATATTCGTATTGCGCGAGAGTTTCTTTCTCTTCCCCCTCAATAATCCGATAAAAACGGAAGCACGTTGAAATGAAGTGCTTCCGTTTTTATTGATTAAACCTTTTCTTCCGTCTGTCAGATCCTTTTTACCGCGTTGGAAAGCGGCTTATAAACCGCGAAGGTGATCGCGGAAACGATCGCGAATTTCAGCAGCGTAAACGGCGCGTTAAACCAGATCAAAGCGTCCCAGAGCGTCCCTACCCCGCCGTTCAGCTCTCGGTAAAGATCGAGGATCACCTCCAGCGGCATAAGCTTCATATAAAAAGGATAGCTTATGTAGTAATTCACAAAAATGCTCAGAACCGCCGCTGCGAACGATCCGACAATACAACCGATCAGTGCCGAGCCGCGCGTCGGCTTCCGACGGTAAATCAGACCCGCCGGGATCACCATACAAACGC
>JAIEDJ010000284.1 GCA_029068025.1 Oscillospiraceae bacterium
TCGCCGCGCGGAGCGGCGTTGCCAAGATCCACCCCTCCGGCTACAGCTTGTTAAAATCCATAGCCTACACGCCGTTTTGACCTGTCACGCAACCGCTGCCTTATTTTAAATCCCCCGCCGCCTTAATATCAAGAGCTATCTGCTCCCTCAGTTCCTCAAGCCCGGAGAACTTCCTCTCAGGTCTTAAAAACGCGCAAAGCGAGATTGCGATATTCCGACCGTAAAGATCGCCGCCAAAGTCAAGGATATGCGTCTCCATAACGGTACCGCCGCCCTTCGCGACAGTCGGGCGTATCCCGATGTTGGTGATCCCGCGGTACTGCCGTCCGTCAACCTCTACATAGCTTGCGTACACGCCGAATTTCGGAATAATGTTAGTTGACGGAATGATCTGGTTGATAGTCGGATACGACATTGTACGTGCCAGACCGTTCCCGCGCACAACAGGCAGCCGAAACCACAGCTCATAACCAAGCAAACGGTTTGCTTCCTTGATATCGCCCCTGCGGATCAGCTCGCGTATATGCGTGGAACTGATCAGTTCGCCGTCCAGACACACGTCCTCCACTATTTCCACGGAAATACCATACTTTTTCCCGATGGACTTCAGCGAATCGGGCGTGCCGTGACCTCCCAGCCCGAACCGAAAGTTCTTGCCGCAGCATGCGAATCCCGCGTTAAGCTTTTTCCCGAGGATCTCCTTTACAAAGTCCTCCTCGGGAAACCCACACACCTCCGCGAAATCAGGCGCGAACATATATTCCACGCCGATCCTCTCAAGCAGCTCACGCTTGTTCTCAAACGAGATTATGTCCTCGGGACTTCTGAACTTCGGCAGCGTCGTATCGCAGTTGAACGTAAACACTGCGGGTCTCAGCCCGTTCAGCTCACGCTGTCGGAACGCCGCGCCGATAACACCCATATGTCCGAGGTGCAGCCCGTCAAAATATCCCAGCGCGGCGGCTGTCCTCTCAGACGGCGGCGCGCCGTATGTTACATCGATCAATATAATCACCTAAAAACGTTTTACCGAGACCAGCTCTCCGCCCAAAGCGTCCGCGATCCCGATAAATACGTCAGCATACACTCTGTACCGTCCGCCATCGCTGACGGGATCACACAGCCGCGCCGTGTCGAGCCGAACGCCGTTGAGATAAAGCCGCTCCTGCTCCGCGTCAAGCCTTATCACCGGATATTCGGAGAACACACTTTCAACAGGCTTGACAAGCGCCGCTCTCTCCTCGTCGGGCATATTCCGCAGCACCTCGATATCCACGCTTTCGCCTATAACGAAACCGCAAGCTCTCGTGCGGATAAGCGATGTCATGACCGCCCCGCAGCCAAGCGCCGCGCCGATATCGTCCGCCAGCGAGCGTATATAAGTTCCCGACGAGCAGTCGACGTCTATAACGCCGTCACGCCCGTCAAATTCAATCAGCTCCAGCCGTGAAACCGTAACGAGACGCGGCTTGCGCTCCACCTCGATCCCTTTGCGCGCAAGATCGCACAACTTTTGCCCGTTGATCTTAAGCGCCGAGTACATAGGCGGCACCTGCATGATATCGCCGCGAAAGCGTTTCATCACATCAAGCAGCCGTTCCTCCGAAACCGAGACCTCCGCCTGCTCCGAGCACTTGCCCCGGATATCCAGCGTGTCCGATGTGATCCCCAGACGGAATCCCGCGCGATAGCTCTTGTCCGAATCGGGCAGTATCGAGACCGCCTTGGTGGCGCTGCCGATAAAAACAGGCAGCACTCCCGTCGCCATCGGATCCAGCGTTCCGCTGTGCCCGACTTTTTTGGTGTGATAACACCCGCGCGCGACGGCCACCGCGTCAAACGACGTGAAATCCTGCGGCTTATTAATTACAATAACGCCGTTTACCGTATTCATATATCCTTAATTGCCCGGCAGCACGCTTCAACGATCCGCTCCTCAGCCTGCTCCATAGTGCAGTCCGAAAACGAGCAGCCCGCCGCGCGTTCGTGACCGCCGCCGCCGAATTTCATACAGATCTCAGCGGCGTTCACTGCCTTGCTCGAACGCATAGAAGCCTTGAACACGCCCGGCTTCTTTTCCTTCATGCAGATACCGATATCCACGCCCTCTATCTGACGCGGGATATTAGACAGCGCGCCAACGTCATCGCTGTCAACATCGGCAATACCCTCCAGCAGCGACAGCGGCACCGAAATAAGCGCCACGCGCCCGTTTGCATAATACCGTAT
>JAIEDJ010000285.1 GCA_029068025.1 Oscillospiraceae bacterium
CTCGCCAAGCACCTTGCGCAGCTCCGCCTGCAAGATGTGGCAGCTCGTGTGGTTGCGCTGGATAGCCGCGCGTCTGTTAAGATCTATCGAAGCCTTGACGTTATCGCCGACCGAGAAGCCGCCCTTGGTCACTTTGCCGAAGCTGATGAACTGACCGCCGCCGAGCTTCTTGGTATCGCTGACCGCGATCTCGGAATTACCGCTTGCGATAACGCCGCTGTCGCCTACCTGACCGCCCATTTCCGCGTAGAACGGAGTTTTTTCGATAATTACGCCGATCTCGTCACCCTCGCCGCAAAGTTCCGCGGTCTCGCCGTTCTTGACGATGGCAAGGATCTTCGTATCGGAAGAAGTGTGCTCATAGCCCACAAACTCGGTCTTGAAAGCGTCAAGCTCGGAGTTCTTCGCGTTATCCCAGCCGCCGCCGAGCTTTTTATTTTCTCTCGCGGTCTGCTTCTGGATCTTCATGCACTCCGCAAAGCCCGCTTCATCGGCTTCAAAGCCCTGTTCGAGCAAAATTTCCTTGGTAAGATCAACCGGGAATCCGTAGGTATCATGGAGCTTGAAAACGTCCTCGCCCTTGAGTACTTTTTCACCCGACTTCTTGAGATTTTCGATCATCTCATTGAGAATATCCGTACCCTTGTCTATCGTCTTAGCGAAGCTCTCTTCCTCGGTTTGAATTACCTTCTTGATGTAAGCGCGCTTCTCGCCAAGCTCGGGGTAAGCCGAGATATTCTCGTCTATAACAGTATCGCAGACTTCATACAAGAATGCCTTGTGATAGCCGAGCAAGCGTCCGTGACGCGCCGCGCGGCGCAGCAGACGGCGCAGCACGTAGCCGCGTCCTTCGTTGGACGGCAGAATTCCGTCGCCCACCATAAAGGTAGTGGAACGGATGTGATCGGTAATAACGCGTATGGAAACATCGCTCTTGTCGTTATCATGATACTTCACGCCGATAATATCACAGATCTTCCCCATGATATTTTTAACGGTATCGACCTCAAACAGGTTGTCCACGCCCTGCATAACGCAAGCCAGACGCTCCAGACCCATACCCGTGTCGATATTCTTTGTCGCAAGCTGAGTATAGTTGCCCTTGCCGTCGTTATCGAACTGCGTAAATACGTTGTTCCAGATCTCGATGATACGGTCGCACTCGCCCGCCTGCTCGAAGTTCTCCAGGGGACCGTACTTCTCGCCGCGGTCGAAATGTATCTCCGAGCAGGGACCGCACGGACCGCTGCCATGCTCCCAGAAGTTGTCCGCCTTGCCGAGCTTTATTATTCTGTCACGCGGAACGCCGACCTCGTTCGCCCAGATCTCGCCGGCTTCGTCGTCCTCCTCGTAGATCGTCACCCACAGCTTATCCTCGGGGATCTCGAGCACTTTAGTAAGGTACTCCCACGCCCACGCGATAGCCTCGTGCTTAAAATAGTCGCCGAACGAGAAGTTTCCGAGCATCTCAAAATACGTACCGTGACGCGCGGTCTTGCCGACGTTCTCGATGTCGGGCGTGCGTATGCACTTCTGACAGGTGGTAACACGGTGACGCGGCGGCTCCTCGATACCCTGAAAATACTTTTTCAGCGGGGTCATACCCGCGTTGATAAGCAGTATGGAATTATCATCCGCGGGCGGCACCAGCGGAAAGCTGTTCATGCGCAGATGTCCCTTGGATTCAAAGAATTTGAGATAGCTCTCGCGGAGCTCGTTAAGTCCCATCCATTTCATAATATAAAAACCGTCCTTTTATTTAAAATTCCTTGTTATTATACCAATAACACATACATCTTTATTATAATGCTTTTTCCCGGAATTGTCAATAGGAAACGCCTTAATAAAGCAAAAAAACCGACCGCGAAAGCGGTTCGGCGTTTTTGCTTTATTAACTTCCCCAACGGGGAAGGGGGAGTGAGCCGGGGGCTCCGCCCCCAACCCCCGCAAGGGGCTCCGGTCTGTCGGTCAGCCCCTCCGTCACTTCGTGACACCTCCCCTCCGGGGGAGTCACCCTTGACCCTGTAAAATTGCTGATCCCCATCAAAGTATTTAAATGGACTTTTTCTACAGACTGAACCGAGCCCATCAAGAGCTCGGTTCTCTTAATCTGTTCAATTTTCTTGATCACTTAAGAAGAGTGATAGCACCGATACCGGGCAGCGGCTTGGTTTCCATATTTACGACATGGACAACTCCGACAATAATGTAGAGCAGCGCGATCAAACCGAAAATTCCGCCAATAAGTCCGCCGATCCATCCGCCGATCACGGGGATAATACCCAGCAGCAAACCGCACAATGTAGAGATCGCACCCATGATCAGCTCCGCGATAAACAGCACCAACCCTTGATTTGAGTGATATCTCACAAAAGGAGACCCGCCCAGAATTATAGGTATCAGGCAAACAAACGGAATGTAGCACAAAACACCCATTACCTTATCGTTTGAATCGTTCATAATAAAACCCTCCGAAAATAATAAATATTCGCGCCGCCACTCTCGCGTTATAGTATACTAT
>JAIEDJ010000286.1 GCA_029068025.1 Oscillospiraceae bacterium
TGAACTACTGCGGACGTCGTGCCTCACGCCCCCCGTAGGGGCGCTGTCCTGCTTCTGCTGGACAGCGGCACGGGAAGCGGCATGGCGTTTGATCACACGCTGATACCGAGCGACACAAAAACACCGTTTTTCCTGGCCGGCGGTCTTACCCCGGAGAACGTGACGCGATCCGCGCGGCTCGTAAAGCCATATGGAGTGGATATCTCAAGCGGCATTGAGACTGATAAGCTCAAGGATCGTGAAAAGATCCTGGCGGCGGTAAGGGCAGTGCGCAATGCCCTCTGATAATATTAACGCCTGATCCTTGAGAGTAACGACAAGAGAATAGGAGCCATAGATGGTTGTTACAATAAAGAAAAAACGACGGGTAAACAAGCCGCTTATCGCGGTCATAATCGTGCTGGCGGTGCTTGTTTCGGTGTTCACGACGGCTACGGTGATAGTCGCCGTCAATATGGACAATAATTTCGGACGCGGCGATTACCCCGACACGCGTTTCACGCTGGATTTCTTCTATGATCATTACAGTGACGAACGCCCGCGCGAGGAGGTCAGCTTCAAGTCCGGTGATAACACGCTAAAGGGCTTTATATACGGTGCTGATAACGACAAAGCGCTGCTGGTGTTCGCGCATGGTATCGGCAACGTCCATGAGGGATATCTCAAGGAGTTGTTCTGGTTCGTCGATCACGGCTGGCGCGTGTTCGCGTATGACGCGACCGGAAGCGGATACAGTGAGGGCGACGGGACAAGAGGTCTGCCGCAGTCCGCTCTTGATCTGGACGCGGCGCTGACGTTCGCGGAGGGAGATCCCCGTCTGAACGATCTTCCGGTGTTCCTCATGGGGCACAGCTGGGGCGGATACGCGGTAACTGCGGTGCTGAACTTTGATCACGAGATCAAGGGTGTTGCAAGCGTGGCGGGATACGCGGAGCCTGTGGAGATGATCTACGAGTTTTCGAGAGCCGTTGTCGGAGACGCAAGACCTCTGCTATATCCGTCGATCTGGCTGTATAACAAACTGCGCTTCGGGAAATACTCGGGACTGTCGGCAGTCGACGGTATCAACAAATCAAACGTTCCCGTGCTGATATTCCACGGAACGAACGATCAGACCATCAGCTACACGGAATCGGCGATAATCAACCACCGCTCCGAGATAACCAACCCGAACGCGCGTTATATCACGCTCGATGGCTTGTCCCACAAGGGAATGTTCTACACAGCCGAAGCACGGGAATACCAGAACAAGTTTTCGGAGAAGCGCAACGCGCTTTATGACAAATTCGGCGGAGAGATCCCCGAGGACGAGCTGATAAAACTGTATGCGGACGCTGATCGTGAAACGATGAACGTTCCGAACGAAGAACTGCTGTCACAGATCGAGGAGTTTTTCAACGAAAATATGTAAGGTTGATCTAAGCTGTTTTTTAAAGTTAATGAAGGGGTATTTATTTATAAAGGGATTTGCAGATCTTAGTACAGTTGCCGAGATCAACATTGCGTGGGTAACTACAAATTTCAAAAAGCGGTTCCACGCGGCGGAGCTGAACGAAGTGAAGCGTAGCCGTGGGGAAGCGGCTAGGCGGGCTTTGCCCGCCGGTTTTGAAATTTTTAAATCAACAGCCCCTCGTCAACATCATAAAATCAATAAAGGAGATAATTATTATGAGCAAGGGAAGATACGGCGATTTCGGCGGACAGTATATCCCCGAAACGCTTATGAACGAGATCCACAAGCTGGAGGAAGCCTATGAGCGCTTCTCCAAAGATCCGGAGTTTATCGCGGAACTGGACAAGCTCAACCGCGAGTACGCGGGCAGACCTTCTCTGCTGTATTACGCGGACAAAATGACAAAGGATCTCGGCGGAGCAAAGATCTACTTCAAGCGCGAGGATCTGAACCACACCGGTTCTCACAAGATCAACAACGTGCTTGGTCAGTGCCTGCTTGCCAAAAAGATGGGCAAGACGCGCATTATCGCGGAGACGGGCGCGGGTCAGCACGGCGTTGCGGCGGCTACCGCGGCGGCACTGATGGGGCTTGAGTGTGAGATCTTCATGGGCAAAGAAGACACGATAAGACAAGCTCTCAACGTGTACCGCATGGAACTGCTCGGCGCTAAGGTGAACCCCGTCACCACGGGCACAATGACGCTCAAGGACGCGGTAAACGAGGCTATGCGCGACTGGACGACACGCGTAGACGATACGCTGTACGTTCTCGGCTCGGTAATGGGACCTCACCCGTTCCCGATGATCGTGCGCGATTTCCAGAGCGTTATCTCCAAGGAAGCGCGCGAGCAGATCCTCGAAATGGAAGGCAAGCTCCCGACTGCCGTAATGGCGTGCGTCGGAGGCGGCTCCAACGCCATGGGAATGTTCTACAACTTCATCAACGACAAGGACGTTCGTCTCATCGGCTGCGAAGCGGCGGGACGCGGCGTGGATACGGGAGAAACGGCGGCGACTATCGCCACGGGCTCGCTCGGAGTGTTCCACGGAATGAAGAGTCTGTTCTGTCAGAACGAGTACGGTCAGATCGCGCCCGTGTACTCCATCTCGGCGGGTCTGGACTACCCGGGCATAGGTCCCGAGCACGCTTATCTGCACAGCATCGGCAGAGCGGAATACGTTCCCGTGACCGATGACGAAGCGGTCTCGGCGTTCGAGTATATCGCGCGCACTGAGGGCATTATCTGCGCCATTGAAAGCGCTCACGCGGTCGCTCACATGATGAAGATCGCGCCGAAAATGAGCAAGGACGACATCATAATCTGCTGCCTGTCGGGACGCGGCGACAAGGACGTGGCGGCAATTGCGAGATACAGGGGGATAGATCTTCATGAATAACAGAATTGCAAAGGCGTTTGAGAACAAGAAGGCTTTCATAGGATTTCTGACCGCCGGAGATCCGAATTACGATGAATCTTACAGGAATATCATGGCTATGGTCAAAGCCGGAGCCGATCTGATCGAGATCGGCATACCGTTCTCCGATCCAATAGCTGAGGG
>JAIEDJ010000287.1 GCA_029068025.1 Oscillospiraceae bacterium
AAAGCGCTCCCACAAGTGGGTTTCGCGCAGCGAAACACGCTTGCGGGAGCGGCTAGGGCAACACGCAGTGTTGCCCGTTTTTGAAATTTTTTGATAAACAGCCCCTCGTCAACATTTCAAAACCAGCCAAGATCAACATTTTAGAGGTTTATCTACAAGCTGGGGCAGCGCGGTGCGCTGCCTTTTTTATTTTGATTTTACTGCAGAAAAACTACTTGAAAAAATATTTATAATATGTTATAATAAAATGAAAAAATATTTTTTGGAGTTGATTTGATGAGTATTCTAACATTGCTGTCCGCGGCAGGCGAGGCGGCGGCAGACAAAACGGCCGTTGATAAGATCGCTGAAGTCAACAACGCTATAAACGGTTTCGTATGGACGAATCTCGGACTTGTGCTGCTGATCGGCGCGGGCGTTATACTTACCATCGCCACCAAGTTCTTTCAGGTTTCCCACCTGAAAACGTGGTGGATGAACACAATCGGCGGTATGTTCTCGAAAAAGAGCAAGGTGCGCAAGAACAAGGAGGAGGGTTCCGTTTCGCAGTTCCAGGCGCTGTGTACTGCGCTTGCGGCGACTATAGGAACAGGCAATATCGCGGGTGTTGCTTCGGCTATCGTGGTCGGAGGCCCGGGCGCGGTATTCTGGATGTGGATCGCGGCGTTCTTCGGCATGATGACCAATTTCAGCGAGAACGTGCTCGGTATTTATTACCGCCGCAAGAACTCCGAGGGCGAGTGGAGCGGCGGCGCAATGTACTATCTGCGCGACGGTCTGGGACGGTATAAGGGCTTTAAGCAGGTCGGAAGATTCCTGGCAGTGCTGTTTTCGATATTTGCCGTGCTGGCGAGCTTCGGTATCGGCAATATGGGACAGATCAACAAGATCGTCATCAACCTTGATTCTGCTGTTCTCAAGAACGTGGATCTCGGATACGCGTTCGGCGACGTTAAGTGGACGAGTATCATCATCGGCGTTGTGCTGATGATCCTGGGCGGTCTGATCATTCTCGGCGGACTTAAGCGTATCGCTTCCTTCGCGGAGAAGGTGGTTCCGTTTATGGCGTGCGCTTATGTGCTGGGCTGTCTTGTCATTATTTTCGCGCATATCAATCTGATCGGCTCATTCTTTGCGGCTATCTTTAAGTTCGCGTTCGGTGTGAGAGCTGTCGGCGGCGGTGTGGTAGGCATTACGATAAAGAGCGTTATCACTCAAGGCTGCAAGCGCGGTGTGTTCTCCAATGAAGCGGGTCTCGGCTCGTCGGTTATGGTACATAGCGCGTCCAATGTTCGCGAGCCTGTTAAGCAGGGTATGTGGGGCATTTTCGAGGTATTTTCCGACACGATGGTAGTCTGCACTATGACTGCGCTGGTGGTGCTGTCTTCCGGTAAGATAGATCTGAATACGGGACTTGCCGCTGAGGGCACAAACGACGCTACTCTGGTCGCGGACGCGTTCGGAAACGTATTCGGCTCGGCGGGTTCGGTCTTCGTTTCGATTGCTATTCTGCTGTTTGCGTTCACGACGGTGGTCGGCTGGTCGCACTACGGCTCGAAATCCTTTGAGTACCTGTTCGGCGTTAAGGCAGCCAAGGGCTACAAGGTGTTCTTTGTGCTGATGATCATTTCGGGCGCGGTCATGACATCGTCGCTGGCGTGGGATATCTCCGATACGTTCAACGGTCTGATGATGGTGCCTAACCTTATCGGCGTTCTGGCACTGCTGCCCGTTGTTATCAGGATCACAAAGAACTATGTTGACAGGCGGATCAGAAAGCTCGACGTTGCGCCTATGCTGTCATTCGACAAGAAGATCGAGGCACAGCACGCGGAGGATATCCGCAAGGAGGACGCGGAGCTTGTTCAGGCAGGAGAAGCCGAAAAGTAAAAGCAGCATGGCGCAAATACCGTCATTCGGGCTTTGTCGCCTGTTGTCTGAATAACTATAAGCCGGGTGCTTGAACAAGTGCCCGGCTTTTTTATATTAAAATCAATTTTATTTCTTTACCTTTTTGGGAAAATGTGAAAATTGTGTGAAAACTCAACAAACTGGTTGACAAACTTGCAAAAAAGATATATAATTTATGTTATACAACAGCTGTTATATAATGAGGAGGATAAACAATGCCGCCAAAAGCAAAGATCACAAGAGAAATGGTCGTTGACGCCGCGCTTGAGATCGCCCGCAAAACGGGCGTGGAAAACATCAGCGCAAGAACGGTATCAAAGGAGCTGAGCTGTTCCACACAGCCGGTTATGTATCACTTTGCGACTATCGAAGAACTGAAAAGAGCCGCTTATGAAAAAGCGGACGAATATCACACCGGATATTTGCTGAACTTTTCGCGGGCGCGGGAAGGCGTTATGCTTGAGATCGGACTGAACTATATCCGCTTCGCGATCGAAGAGCCGAATTTGTTCAGATTTCTTTTTCAATCGGGTATTTCCGCTGAAAACAGTCTGCTCGATATCGTGGATTCCGAGGGACTTATGCCTGTTTTGTCCGCGATGCGGAAAGAAATGGATCTGAGCATGGAGCAGGTAAAGGAGATCTTTATTACGCTTTCAATGTTCGTTCACGGATACGCAAGTATTATTGCAAATAATTCGCTGGAATACGATGAGGAGCTTATTGCAACGCACCTGAAGCGTGTATATACGGGGGCGGTATTGGCTGTGCGGGAGGAAATGAAATGAAAAAGTTATATGAGAAAAACGAAGTCACCTTTGCGGTGGTATGGATCATCATCTACTGCGTTGTGCAGTCTTTGGCAATGAATCTGAACGAGCTGACCGGTGTTGATTATTCCGTAAGCGCCGTTTTATGCGCTGTGCAGGCGGTAATTCTGTTTCTTTTTGTAAAAAAGAACGGCTTAACGGAAAAGTACGGGCTTTGTAAACCCAAAGCGTCCGCTAAGCAGCTTCTTTTCTGCATACCGCTCTTGATCTTAGTATTCGGGCATATCTGGAGCGGAGCACCGCTCGGCAATTATCCGCCGGCGGAGCTTGCCT
>JAIEDJ010000288.1 GCA_029068025.1 Oscillospiraceae bacterium
GTTTATGAAAGTTACCATCACCGCGAAAAAGCTCAACATCTCGCAGGCGTTCAACGATTACGCCGAACAGAAGCTCGGCGCGAAGCTGGACAGGTTCTTCCCCGATGAAGCGGAAGCAAAGATCACGCTTGCCGAGCGCAGGGATATGATCATTCTTGAGCTTACGGTTAAATATAACGGAATAATGTACCGTGCCGAGCAGACCGCCAAGGACAAGAACGACGCTCTTGACGTGACGATCGACCGCATTATCCGTCAGATCAGAAAGCAGAAGACCAAGGTTGAAAAGAGCCTGAAGGCGGGAGCGTTCACGGGGCTTGCTCCGGAGCAGGAGGAGACCGATTACGAGGTCATCCGCTATAAGAAATTCCCCATGCGTCCCATGACTGTGGAGGAAGCGATCCTGCAGATGAATCTGCTCGATCATAATTTCTTTATGTTCAAGAACGCGGACACGGGCATCGTAAATGTGGTATACAAGCGCGACGAGGGCAACTACGCAGTACTTGTTCCCGACGAAGAGTAATATTCTTTCCCTCCTCCCGGCAGCGGAGGAGGGATTTTCAAAAGGAAGTGAAGGCAGCAATGACGATAATGTCCGAAAAGAACGCTCTCGGGCGCGTTCTGATGATGTCCAAGCGCGTTTACTCCGCAGCGGGCAAGGGTGAAGACACGGGAAATCTCATGCTGCTGTTGGACACTCTGTCAGCCGTATTGTCGCACATAAATTTTCCCGAACAGCCTATGGCAAAGCTGATGAAAAAGCTGGAGCGCGAGGTAAAAAAAGCAGCGGGCAAGGCATTTTTTGCTGAGCTGAAGCCTTTTTTCTCAAAGCTCTGCCCCGTATCCGATTTTGACTTTGAAAAAGCGCAGCTGCATATACCCGCGCTGATCCTCGGCAACGACAAGATCTGTGAAAAAATGGCGCGTGGTCAGCCCGACCGTGCGCGGACAATGTGCAGCGCCATGGAAAGCTATCCCGGCTATCTTTTCGGAGAGTACGAAGCGCTGTCGGACAGTCAATTCTACGATCTGGTTTTCGGTTATTATCCCAAGCTGTATGACGATGAATTTATGGAGCCGATGAAAAAGCTGTTCAAGCCCGATGATGAAGAATAACATAAAGCGGCACAAAGCCAAAAGGGTTTTGTGCCAAGATCAACAGCCCATCGTCAACATTTCAAAACCAACCAAGATCAACATTTCAGAGGTTTATCTGCAAACTGAACGGAGCAAAGCTTTTATGGCTTTGCTCCTTGTTCGCTATTTTTGCTTTGGAACGAATACCACTCCCCACGCCGCCACCAGCGCAAGTCCCAGTGCTGCCAACCTTGTTGCCTCGGAAAAGTACAGTTTTATAAGTCGGAAAACGTCCGTATCCCAGAACAGAAAAAATCCGATGACCACCGCGAAGATCGCCGCGATAAGCACCGCGCCCGCAGCGCAGTCTTTCGCGGCTTTTATCAGCGTATCTTTTTCCGGCGATACCTTGTCGGCAAGCCTTTCTATCGCGGTGTTGACGATCTCAAGCGCCAATACCGAGCCGCAGGTGAGCAGCAATATCGCCCACTTCTCCGCCGAGAACGAGTAGAACCGCGCCGCGAAGAAGATCACGAACGCCGTTGCGCACAAATGAAAACGGAAGTTGCGCTGTCCGCACGCCGTAACGATCCCGCGCCCCGCATAATAAAATCCCTTGAAAAAATTCATAGGTGTTTCCCCGTTATCGCGTTATGCCCAGCTTTTGGAGAACCTTCTCCTGTTTCGCAAACATCTCCGTTTCCTCCTCGGGGGTCATATGATCATACCCCAGCAGATGGAACAGCGAATGAGTAAGCAGAAAAGCCACTTCGCGTGTGAAGCTGTGCCCGTATTCCTCTGCCTGCGCCTGTGCCTTTTCAAGCGAGATCACAATATCCCCGAGCAGGATAGCGTCAGTGTCGGGGTCGACCTCAAAGCTCTCGTCATCGCCCATCGGAAACGACAGCACGTCCGTTTCCCTGTCGATCTCGCGGAATTCGTTGTTCAGCTCGCGAATTCGGGCGTTATCCACAAGAGTTATGGAGACCTCCGCATCGTCCTCGATCTCCTCTTCCTCCAGAGCCGCCGCCGTGCATATCTCAATAAGCCGCTCGAAGTCCTCGGGCGGTTCGAGCTTGTCCTGTTCGTTGCTGTAGTTTATAAAAATTTTCATGGTTTCTCCTTATAATGATCAAACGCCTTTTGATACAATTCACGCGTTTGTTTTTCATCGCCCCAGCTTAACGGATCGTCTGCGTAACAGAGCACAAAAAACGGATCGTCATTACGAAAACCGGCGGGAAAACAATTCCACATTTTATAACAGCGCTCTCCGAATTCCTTAAGCGCGAACCTGTTTTCGCTATAAACCTTTTCAAGAGCCGCGAACAGTTCGCTTCCGAATTTATCAATATCCGTTTCCGTTTGAGCAGTGGAAGCGATCCTCTTCCAGGCTGCCGCGCAGTCTCCGCCGAGATCTTCAAGCTCCAACAGAAAATCGTCCTCGGGCGAAAGCAGAAACAGCCTGTCAAGCTCCGTATAATAATCTTCTTTTGTGCCTAACCCGTTGGCCCACAAGCAGCACAGCGCCGCTAGCTTTTCCATGTGCCTTTACCGGTTTTCGCACTGCCCTGATACTCGTCATAAGCCTTGACGATATCCTGAACCAGCTTGTGACGCACAACGTCCTTTTCGGTAAATCGGTTCTGCGCGATATCTTCAACATCGCGGAGAACCTTCAGCGCTTCGATAAGTCCCGACTTCTTAGCCTCGGGGAGATCGATCTGCGTGATATCGCCCGTGATGACCATCTTCGAGTTGAACCCCAGACGCGTCAAAAACATCTTCATCTGCTCGCGCGTGGTGTTCTGCGCCTCGTCAAGAATGATAAAGCTGTCATCGAGAGTTCGTCCGCGCATATACGCAAGCGGCGCTACCTCGATAGCTCCGTGCTCCGACAGCCGCGCGAACGATTCCTGCCCGAACATCTCAAATAGCGCGTCATACAGCGGACGAAGATACGGGTCAACTTTATTTTGAAGATCACCCGGCAAGAATCCGAGCTTCTCGCCTGCTTCGACCGCCGGGCGCGTTAAAATAATGCGCTGGATCTCCTTGCGCTTAAAGGCAGTCACGGCAAGCGCTACAGCGAGATACGTCTTTCCCGTACCTGCGGGACCCACGCCGAACGTGATGGTATTCTTGCGAATAAGGTCACAGTACTTCTTCTGCCCGACCGTTTTCGGCTTTATCGGCTTTCCCGAGTAGCTCACGCACACACAGTCGCCAGACATTGAAGCGATCTCGCCCTCCGCGCCGTCGTTCACCATCGCTATAGCGTAGCGGACGTTCTGCTCGTCGATAGTCTCGCCGCGAGAAAAGCTCTCCCCGAGCGACCGCAGAGCCTTCTCCGCCTTATTCACCGCAACCTCGTCATCGCCCGTGATCCTGACCTCGCTGCCGCGCGCGAAGATCGTCACGGAGAAGGCCTTCTGCACAAGGTTAATATTCTTATCAAAATCACCAAACACAGCGCGGAGCTGCTCGGTGCTGTCCATCATAATCGTAGTATCTGCCATATTTTCTCCTTATTTTAATTTGCAATTTGCGAACCGGCGGGCGAAGCCCGCCTAGCCAATCGTCACGGCACGCTGTGCTCCCGCGAGCGTTTTGCGCATAGCGCATAATGTGTGCGCTCCCGCACATCGTGCCGCGCCGATTGCTTTCGCAAATTGCACGAAACACCGAAATGCGGCTCTTGGCTAAGGCGCTTTGTGCCTCTTTTGTCACGTGGATCTTGGCGCAAGAGCCTATGCTGCGCTTTTATAACGCAGACGATAAACGCTTTTAACTAAAGACAATCTAAACCAACTGCCGAAGGCTGCACATAAATTATCCATTATCAATTATACAATTGTCAGTTGTTCAATATCCTCTTTTCTTTAAGTCGGCGACCAGCTGCACATAAAACTCGCGCACATCAAACCCCTTGATATCCTCACGGTTAAGATCTATCATATCCGCGTGGGTCACGCCGCGCCTTCCCTTGGGGTACACTGCCGTGAAGCGTTCTCCCCACGGCGCGGAATCGAGCGCCACAAGCCCGTCGTTGTCGCCGTCATACTTCTTCACTACCGGATACGAAATATTCAGCGGAAACCGTCCGCTGCGGCTGTTCAGCGCCTTTGAGCCTACCGACTGATACATGACTTCGGGAGAGTCTGGCGTGTTTTTGTTGAACTCCTCACAGCTGCTGTTGGTCAGACACCTCACCGCCGACATAAAGTCCGGGGAATCGTCGCCGAGCGCGTAAAACGTTTTGTTGTAGACCTTCTCGATGAAATTCTTTATACGCGGCTTGACGGTATTCAGCAGAGCTTCCGCGAAAATGCACCCTCTGTGCGGCGTGTTTATCGTCGTCAGCGTCGCGACGTATTTCGCGCAGCCCAGATGGGTTATTGCAAACCGCGAATCCAACCCTCCCTTGGAGTGCGCGATGATGTTCACCTTTCCGCAGCCTGTTTTTGAAACGATCTCCTCGATCTTTTTTGCAAGCTCCTTTGAGCTTTCCTCCACAGAAAGCGCGCTCTGCTGACCGCCATAATAGATCTCCGCGCCATTTTTCTTAAGCTCCGCGGGAATACGCCCCCAATAATTCAGCAGTCTGCTGTCGCGGAAAAACACGCCGTGCACCAGCAGCACGGGATATTTCGTTTCGCAGATTTTATCCGCCTTCCGCGATTCGTTAAGCTTGTGCTTTTCCGTTTCAAAAATTGCTTCGCGCCGCACCTTGAGGTAAATTATCATCAGCATAACAAGATTCGCGGGAAGGATCATTCCGAGGATCAGACCCCAGACGCGGTACTTGATCCCCAATTGAACGGACGTGAGATATACGCGGATAATTCCGTTCCAGAATATAATGCCCTCGCACACCAGCAGCACGATACCGTATACTATATACAAGGTATAGCTCTCGACACCGCGAACCAGCCGCACTATACACGGCACGGCGAACGCAAGCGCCGCAACGCCAGTCACCCAGAATGTCAGGATAAGCTCAGCGCCGCCGCCAAGAATTTTCAGCCGCCATGTCGGATATTTCCGAAGCGTCGGGAAAATATTGAAAAGAATAAAGTATAAAAAGAGCACCGCCCCAAGCGCGATCTTAAGGGCAAGGGGGGCATTCTCCAATATTATCGGCATATTGATGCCGAAGATAAGCAGCGCCCAATTGATGATACGTAAAAAAATCTTCATATAAATTCCTTTCAGATCTTATTTATCATTATACAACGCGCGGAAGAATTTGTCAATGAGAATTTTTCCGAATAAATAATTAGGGCGCAGATTAAAATATTAATTACAAACGCTTGACTGGATATAAAATGTTGATCTTGGCTATTTTGTCACGCTGACCGTGGCTTGTGACGGGGTTTGTCACGTTGATCTCGGCTGGTTTTATTAAAGTTGACGAGGGGCTGTTGATTTAAAAGAAATTTCAAAAGCGGGCAAGGCTTCGCCTTGCCCTAGCCAGCCCCGTTCGGCTCCGCGCCGCACTTCGTGCTCCGCTGCGCCGAGCGGAACTGCTTTTTGAAATTTCTCCTGCGCGTTTAAATTGTTGATCTTAGCTTGGGCGCTTTGTGCCGCGTTTGTCACGTTTATCTTTGAGCGGGCGCTAAGATAAACGTAGGAAATGTGCAGCCAAGGCTCCAATGCTAAGAGCAACGTTATAAAGAGCAGTGAATTTCAAAAAGGGCGAAATTTTA
>JAIEDJ010000289.1 GCA_029068025.1 Oscillospiraceae bacterium
TCGCCGAGAACATCGCCTGCTCCCCGCAAAGTACTCTCGCAATAATATGTATCTCTCCGGCGGTTATGCTGTGCTGCGCGGCATCCGTCCTCCGCGGCTACCGCGAGGGGCTTTCCAACGTAATGCCGTCCGCGGCAGCGTCCGTTGCGGAAGCCGTCTCCAGAGCTGTATTCGGGCTTGGAATATCCTATTCGGTTGTCTTTTATGCAAAAAAAGCGTTTCAAAGCGGCAAAAGCGTTTTCGGACAAGACGTTTCCACGCTCGAGCAGGCGTTCAATGCCGCTCTGCCCTATGCCGCCGCCGGAGCCATACTCGCTGTCAGCATAAGCGAGCTGTGCGGACTGCTGGCTATGATATTTATTGAACGCAGATACAAAGACAAAGAAACGCTTCCCCCGCGCTGCACCTACTGCCGCCGCAGCATTTGCGTTCAGCTCCTGAAGGAGACCGCCCCGATAGCCGCCTCCGCGCTGGTTATGAACTGCGTCTCCTTTGTAGACCTTCTCACCGTGACAAGAACTCTGGCAGCGTCCGCCGCGCGCAACCCCGAATACTTCAATACGACTTTTAAAAATATATTAACCATCTGCGGCGGTATTGAGGGACTTCCGAACTTTATGTACGGCAGCTATACCGGAATAGCAATGTCGCTGTTTATGCTGATACCGTCTTTCGCGGGAATGACGGAAAAGACCGCCGCTCCCGAGATAGCCGCGGCATGGGAACGCAAGGACGGAGATCAGCTTTATAATAAGATAACCATGCAGCTCAGAGCGGGAGCGCTTATCGCATGCCCCGCCTGCTTCGGGGCCGCCGCGCTCGCAAAGCCGATACTGTCAATGCTTTACAGATCACGCGCCGCCGAGGTATCCGTTTCACTGGATTCGTTCATCATACTTTGCCTTGGCGGAATATTTATGGTGCTTTCGTCGGCAATGTTCGGGATATTCCAGTCGATAAACAAGGCGCACATTCCTCTATTCCTTATGACAGGCTCGGTGCTTATAAAGCTCCTGCTCAATCCGGTTCTGATCTCGGTACCTCAGCTCAATATCTCGGGAGCGCCTCTCGCGGGGATCGCCGGCTATATCTTTATGACGATATGCGGCAGTGTGATATTGAATAAAGTGCTTCCGAAAAAGATCAATATACTTTCGGCAGTCTCAAAGCCTATAGTCTGCGGGATCATCTGCGGATTTTCGGCATATATAGTTCATTCTCTTCTGGAAAACAAGATAAATTCAACGCCAAACGTGCTGTTTTCAACATTTGCCGGAGCAATTGTTTATATAATTTCACTAATTTTGAGCGGCGTTTTTCGTACAAACGGCATAATAAAGCTAAAAAATGTAAAAATTTTAAAAAAACCCCTTGCAAAATCTCGAAAAATAGGTTAAGATAATAGTGCAGTATTCGTTTGAGGGAGTTGGTAATGTTGGGGACGGACTTTGAGTTTAAAGCCCGATATAATATCGACGACCTGATAGAGATAATGAAAATCCTGCGATCGGAAAACGGCTGTCCGTGGGATAAGGTTCAAACGCATGAGTCCATACGCACCGATCTTATCGAGGAAGCCTATGAGGTTTGCGAAGGAATAGACTGCGGCTCGTCCGAAATTCTCCGGGAGGAGCTTGGGGATCTGCTCATGCAGGTAATATTCCATTCTCAGATCGAGACCGAGCTTGGAAATTTCAACTTCGAGGACGTTTGTAACGATATTTGCCAAAAGCTGATTTACAGGCATCCACACGTCTTTGGCGAGGTTAAGGCCGAAACCGAGGACGAGGTGTTGCGCAACTGGGATGCTTTAAAGAAGGAAGGCAAACATCAGCAGACTTACACGGAAACGCTTGAAAGCGTGCCCAAAACCTTCCCTGCCCTGTTACGGGGTGAAAAGGTTTGCCGGCGGGCGGAACGAGCGGGACTTCCCATCAACAGCGCCAAGGACTGTATAGATAAAATCAGAAGCGGCCTTGATAAACTGGAGAGCGGAGGACTGAACGGTGAGTGCGGCGCAAACCAACAGATTCTCGGAGATTTATTGCTGTCTTTTTGTAATTTGGACAGAATTTTGAAAACCGACGGAGAAAAAGCCTTGACTTATTCGATAAATCGGTTTATAATAGAATTCGGAGCGCTTGAAAAAGCGGCAGCTGACAAAGGCTGTCCGTTGGACAAGCTTCCGGCAGAAGAGATCCGCCGTATGGCGGAGGATCTGTTTGGCGGTCATTGCCCCTAACAGTTTGTTTTTAGCGGTCAGTGACCGTTAGATAGAATATTTTTGGAGGTTTTTACAACTATGACAAAGGCAGAATTAGTAGCAGCAGTTGCAGCAAAAGCTGAGCTTAGCAAGAAGGATTCCGAGGCAGCGGTAAAGGCTGTTATCGAGACTATTACCGAAACTCTTGGCAAGGGCGACTCCATTCAGTTGGTAGGCTTCGGCACCTTTGAGGTACGCGAGCGTGCAGCAAGAAGCGGAATCAACCCCCGCACCAAGAAGAAGATCCAGATCGCAGCTACAAAGGTTCCTGCATTTAAGGCAGGCAGAGCTCTTAAGGACGCTGTAAGCAAGTAATTTTTATTGTTTTGCTGCGGTATTGCACTTCGTAGCTACAAGTGTGAGTATCGTGAATAAAGCATTAAAAAGTACGGCGTTCGGGCTATGTCTAAGACACGAATAGCGGCAGGTCTACCCTGCCGCTTTTTGTGTATGCTGCGTTTATTCAAAGAGGAGTACGATTATATGAGATTAGATAAATTTTTAAAGGTTTCGCGTCTTATCAAGCGAAGAACGGTCGCAAACGAAGCATGCGACGCGGAAAAGGTCATCGTAAACGGAAAAGCCGCGAGGGCGTCTTATGAAGTAAAGACAGGCGATATTATTGAGATAATTATCGGAAAGCCGCTTAAGGTGCGCGTTCTTGATATCAGGGAGTTCACCAAAAAAGAGGATGCCGCCGCGCTGTATGAGGTAGTATAAACGATATCCCGAGTTTTCTCTCGGGATATTTTGTTTGCCGAATAAGGGTTTCCTACCATGTAGTTACAGCACGTTTGTCCGGGTTTGTCAATTTGTGTGGAATATTTTCCGGAAGGCTTTAATATAATCGGTAATGAGAATACACTAATTTTTCGGGGGTGCTATTATGCAAAAGGTTACAACTGCTATTCCGCAGAACATTATTCTTGAGAACAGAAAAAATCTGAGGATCTCCGGAGTCAAGGACATCGACAGCTTCTCCGAAAGCAAGATCGTCCTTTCCACTGTTATGGGAGAGCTTGTCATCAAGGGCGACGACCTGCACGTAAACTCTCTTGACGCACAAAGCGGCGATTTCTCCATGACAGGCTGCGTCAACTCTATAAACTACAACCGACACAGCGTGCTGGACGGTCCCGTTAAAAAGCTGTTCAGATAAAACCGTAAAGTTTTTTAAAATACGGAGGTCAATATGTACGTTTCAATACCCGATTGCTTTATGATAGCGTTCTTTGCCGGACTTGTATTTGGACTGGTGTATGAAGCACTGAGGATCGTCAGGCTTATATTGAGGTTCAAGGCGGCAGTCTTTTTGTGTGACGTGCTGTTTTTCGTTCTGGCGGCGCTTGGAGTTATGACGCTTTCAAAGAGCCTTGGAAACTATGTCAGAATATACACCGTTCTGGGCTTTGGCGCGGGTGTGTTCACGTATATTGTCACTGTCGGAAGGCTGTTGAATCTTGCTGAAAGCGCCGCATCATCGGCATGGAGAAAGACTATCGGCAAACTTTTAAGTAAGATCGGCAGATTTGCAAAGACGAGCTTTGGAACAATTCGCCAAAAATCATTGTCAGCATTTAGTAAAATCTCCAAAGATTTGAAGAAACGCACAGAAAATCATGATCGGCACTTGAAATCCTCTGATCAAAAGTTGTATAATAAAGAAAGACTAAAAAAATTGGGGGAAGGTGAACACGTTCATGCCGTTAAAGCAAAGATCACAAGAAGCTCATGAAAAAAAGAAGCCGCGCGGGCCTGTGCATTTTTTGGCTTCAATTGCAATATTGCTGTTTGCGGGCTTTGCAGTGTTCGCAGTTGTGCGCGATCAGATCTCCATTCGTGAGAATATGCAGAAATACGATGAACTGGTTTCTAAGACCAACGAGGTAAACGAAGACAACGAACAGATCAACGCTTATCTTGAGGACCCGGAAAAGCGCAAGGAATATATAGAGAATCAGGCGCGTAACAAGCTCGACTATGCCAATCCCGACGAGACGATCTATTATGTGATCCCCGCTGGTCAGCAGCCGCAGACAAGTGAAGATAATTCAACAGCCTCCGAATGATCGGAGGCTGTTTTTTTATTTCTTAACAGATCTCAAGAGCGGTATTGAAATAAGCCACGAACCGATATACAAAGCAGATATTCCGACAAGGATCAAGGGAAATATTATATTCATGCTTTTTGCTTCTGCTCCTTCAAAGCCCTCGACTATTGTGCTGTACAACGGCATACATCCTGTTGTAATCGCGATCACTATAAAATATCCGATCCTTCCCTTCTCAGAGCCGAACTTATAGCAGAACGGAAGACATAGCGCCGGAAAAAGCAGTGATGCAACAAACATAATACCAATGGCTGACAAATTTGATAAAAAATTGTAGTTCGGATACACAATTCCACGAATAAACACAACGCCGATCACCACAACTACAGTTACTGCCTGAGACAGAAGTCCGAACAGATACTTTGCCGAAACGATCTGCTTTTCACTGTATGGCAGTATCCCGCAGTAATCAGACCAGCCGCCGCGCTCGTCATAGCTGAGCAGCGTCAGCGGCAGTATCCCCGAAAACATCACCGGAAAGCTTATAAACAACGCGTTTCCTTCCGAAAAAAACGAAACTGCCATAAATACGATATCGACAAGAAAAAACATCTTGCAGTATTTGATCAGTTGATAAAAGTCCTTAAGCAATAAACCCTTCATACGGCTTCCTCCTTTACCATATATACAAACAGCTCCTCAATGGATACGGGACTGATGCTCATAGCTGACGGTATCTTGTCGCGGATAACCAGCGCCTCCGCGCCGTAAGCCGAGATCTTCTTGTGCTTTATCGCGTCCTTACTGAGCGCAGACAGCTGACCCTCGGTGCAGTGAAGTATCCCGTAACGCGCCAGCAGCTCGTCCTTTTCCTCAAACAGCATGAGCCTTCCCTTATGCAGAAACGCGATATAATCACAGAGCTTTTCAAGATCGCTCACGATATGAGATGACATCAGTATTGAGTGGTTCTCGTCTCGAGTGAACTCGTTAAGGATGTCCAACACCTCATCGCGCACTACGGGATCAAGCCCGCTCGTAGCCTCGTCCAGCAGAAGCAGCTTGGCGTTGTGCGACATAGCTATCGCTATGCTCAGCTTCATCTTCATGCCGCGCGAAAAATCCTTGTACTCCTTGTCAAGCGGAAGCGCGAACCGCTTAAGATATCCGTTATAATCCGACGCGTTCCAATTCTTAAACGTGTTCCTCATAATATTTCCGACCTGCCGTGCGTTAAGACAGCCGGGGATCCCCGCTTCGTCAAGCACCACTCCGACTTCTTCTTTTGTAAGCCTGTTGTCAGCACCGCTGTCGCGTCCAAGAACGGTTATTGAACCGCCGTCCTTGCGCAGCATATTCAGAATCAGCTTGATGGTGGTGGACTTCCCCGCCCCGTTCTCCCCGATCAGCCCGAGGATACAGCCGCCCGGCAGCGTAAAGCTGATTTTATTCAGCTTGAACCCGGGATATTCCTTGCTTAAATTTTTGATCTCCAATGCGTTCATGAATCATTCCTCCAATGCAAATTTTACCATTTCGAGAACCTCTTCCCCGCTCAGCCTGCAGGACTTTGACAGCCGTATGATCTCGTCAATGTGCTCCTCGATCTGCTTGAGATTTTCCTCGCGAAGCAGCTCGACGTTTTTCGGAGCGACATAGCAGCCCTTAGCCCGCACAGTGTAGATAAATCCCTCGCTTTCGAGCTTTTCATACGAGCGCTTTGTCGTAATAAAACTGATCTTGAGATCCTTAGCCAGCCCACGTATCGACGGAAGCATTTCGTTCTCGCTGAGCTCCCCGCTGATGATCTGGCTCTTTATCTGCTCGTAGATCTGATCATAAATCGGCACAGGGCTTTTGTTGTCTATAAATATGTTCAGATGATCTCACCTCCCGCAGCACTGTGTATAAACTGTATATAAACTGTATAATTATATTATATACAGTTGTATCTCATTTGTCAAGTGTTTTTTAAAAAAATTTTAGAATTTTAACCACCTCTTGACAAATCCCCCTCATTTGTGTATAATATATAGTAATCTTTCGATTTTTCGATATTATTCCGCAAGAGGTGAGTCTATGAACCTGTTAGTCAAGCTGTTGAAGCTCATCTTCAACCGAACCACCGTGTGCGTTATCGGTATACTGATCCAGGTCGGATACCTGATATCGCTGTTCTGG
>JAIEDJ010000290.1 GCA_029068025.1 Oscillospiraceae bacterium
GTGTTGCCTTTACGGTCTCGATAGCGGTGTTTCTGTCGTGATCCTTTTCCGTTTCCGAAAGCTCGGAATACGGAATGAAGCATGGCGTGGTCTTGTCCTTATCGCTTCGTTCGGCACCGTAACGCCAGCCCTCGGAAATACGCCCCTGTGCCCAGACCTCGTGGACGTTTTAGGCGATCTTTTCCGTTAATGCAGTCAGATCGTTGTCCAATTTGACCGCGCTTGTGTCAATAGGTTTTGGCGTGTACATAAATTACCTCCGTCTCTTAATCGTTTATCTCCACATATTGCTGATCAGTTTTTTTCGATCAATAGTTTCACTCATGTTTATATTCCGGATCCGGAAATCTGATCATATATAAATTATAGCACCGCAAATATCAAAAGTCAATTACAAATTGGTTACAAAGTCAAAAACGGGCAGCAGTGCCGCACACTGCTGCCCGTTTTTTTGATAATATCACGCAACGATATTAAGGAATTTTCCAATCTCCTGCTCTCTGTCGTACAGCCCGACGCTGAATCTCTCGTCCTGCCTTGTGACGCGTTCGCCCTGATCTCCGTCATCGCCGGGATAATCGTGATCCTTGCCGATCCCCTTAACACCGCCGGCTTTTCCGCTTTCATTATCCTTGCCGGATACACCGAAAACGTTTTCATCGCCGTTCTTGTCATCGGAATTTCCTGCGGAGATCTCGAAGTCATTGTCGTTATCGGGCTTAGTGCGCGTAACAGTCGTGGTCTCGCCGCCCGAAACATAATTTGTACCGCACTCCGGGCAGATGGCATGCTTGATTACCACACTCTGATAAACTATCTCCTTGCCCTCGCGGTCAGCCTTCGCGCGGTTTCTGGAAACGTGCTCCTGCTCGTGACCGCGTACCGCCGCCTCGGCGTTTCCGCTGATCTTGGACGCGGACTTGAACGAAACGCCCGGATCGTCCGAGCCGTCCTGATACTTGCGGTTCTTGCAGGTCTCGCACTCGACGTTTTCGTCCTCCGCCTTCATCTTGTCCATGCGGCTGCGGAGATTGTTTATCCTGTCCTCAAGATTCTTGATCTTTTTATCCGCGGCGGAATCGGCGTTCTGCGCGCGCTGCTTTTCATAATCATCGCGCTGACGTTCAAGACGGGTAATGGTATCTTGAAGATCGTTTTTTGACTTGGGCTCATTCGCGGAACTGCCGGCAAAAGCGCCCGATATCCCTGCTCCAACAGATAACGGCATAATATCCACCTCCCGAAAAATTACATACTATTTTCTTTATTATATCAGATGATCTTATATTTGTCAATAGGATAGCGCGATTAAAAATACAATTTCATCTTGACATTTTGCCAGAATATAGTATAATGTATTATAGGGAAGTTTGTTTTTGACAAAGGAGAGCATTTATGAAGAGAATTTTAAGTATGATATTGGCTGCCGCATGCTGTCTCGGCATTGCCGGAATGACAAGCGGCTGCAGCGAGAAGAGCGCGGCACAGGCGGAAGAGGTAACGCTGTCGGTGTGGTGCGCCCACGACGACATAGCGCTCACGGAACAGCTTATCGAGGGTTTCAAGAAGGAATACTCGGGTAAGGCAGTGTTTAACATCACCATCAGCGAGGAAGAGGAGCTTTCCTGCAAGGAGACCGTTCTCGCGAATCCATCAGGTGCCGCCGACGTGTACGCGTTCGCGGCAGATCAGTACAAGGCGCTGCACGACGCGAACGCTCTTCTGGAGATCACGCTCAACACCGAAGAGATCATAAAAGCCAACGGCGGCAGAGACTCCGGAGCGATCCGCTGCTCATCCTCCGACGGCAAGCTGTTCGCGTATCCCAAGACCGCCAGCAACGGATATTTTCTGTACTACAATTCCGATTACTTCACCGAGGACGACATAAAGAGCCTTGACCGTATCCTTGAGGTCGCCGAAAAGGCAGGCAAGAAGGTCACGATAGATTACACCAGCGGTTGGTACATATATTCGTTCTTTAAGGGCGCGGGACTTAATGTGGATCTCAATACCGACGGTCTCACCAACACCTGCGGCTGGAATTCCGCGGACGGACAATACACAGGCAGGGACGTTGCCGAGGCAATGCTCAGGATCGCGCAGCACCCCGCGTTTGTCAGCGGCGGCGACGACGATTTCAAGAAGTTTATAAAGAGCGGCGAAGCAATAGCGGGGATCAACGGCGCATGGAATTCCACTCTGGTACAGGAAGCCTTCGGCGACGGATACGCGGCGGCAAAGCTCCCCGAGTACACCATCAAGGACGGCAGCGTGCAGATGTGCAGCTTCGCGGGATACAAGATGATCGGTGTGAACTCCGCGACAAAATACCCCGAATGGTCTATGAGACTGGCAGAATGGCTCACCAATGAGAAAAGCCAGACCGAGCGCTTCAAGCAGCGCGGCGAAGCTCCCTCAAACGTTAACGCGGCGAACTCCCCGGATGTAAGCGCGTCCCCCGCCATACGCGCGCTGAATGAGCAGTCGTCCTACGGTTATCTTCAGAATGTGGGCGAGGCGTTCTGGCAGCCCGCCTACGTATTCGGCACGACCATCGCTGCGGGGAACCCCGACGGCACGGAACTTCAGATGCTGTTGGATATAATGGTAAGGGGCATAGAATCAATGCCGGAAGGCTGATAAAACTTGACAAAACTGCTTTTTTATGATATAATGGAAATTGTATCTTTCAGCCTTTAATTCGCCGGGGAGCTTATTATGAAACATATACCGTTTAAAATTTTTATAATAGTTCTGATCGGCGGGATCATAGGTATCACCGGGCAGTTTTTTCTTAAATTTGATATCGAGCGCCTTTCAAGCGGCTATCAGGTCATAGTAGACGACTATTTCAGCACGCTTGCCACCAACTCCGAGATCCGCAACCTTATGTACACTCATCAGGCGCTGATCGTCAAGCACACCGCCGCCGACAGCGAGGATAAATACAATGAATACGAAAGCGAAGCGGAGCGCATAGAGCAGCGTCTGCGCGAGGAATTCAACGTTCTCGGCGAACGTATGAAGGGCGGCGAGCAGGAGCAGGTCTATCACAGAGCCTACACGAACTTTCACACCTATCTGCAGAACGCCGATGTCACATTGGAGTTCAGCCGCGCGGGCAGCAAGAACACCGCCGATTTCTATATAGTCAATATTCTGGATGACTGCACCAAAAAGGTCAACGCCTGTCTTGACAATATGGACGACTTTCTGAGCGATAAGACCGCCGAGGCGCAGGAGATCATGAACGGCTATATCGCCATGTCAAGGATCACGGCGGTCGTAAGCGTTGTGAGTATCGCGGCGGCGACCGCTGCCTGTCTTTTCCTGTGCGTCAAGATAACGTCAAACCTCGAACAGTACAAAAACGATCTCGAGCGCGACGTTGAACAGAAATCCGCCGCTCTGCGCGAGCACAGCGAAAAAATGCTGCGTATCCAGAACAGCACGATAATAGGGCTTGCAAACCTCATAGAAAGCCGCGACGGCGAGACGGGCGGACACGTCAAGCGCACGTCAAAGTACGTCAATATGTTAGCCAAAGCCGCTCAGAAAGCGGGTTACTGCGAAGATGTGCTCACAGATGAATATATAGATCTTCTCGGACGCGCCGCGCCGCTCCACGATATCGGAAAAATAGCCGTGTCCGACAATATTCTCAAAAAGCCCGGCAAGCTCACTGAGGAAGAGTATTCAATAATGAAAACGCACGCCGAAAACGGCGGAAAAATGATCCGCGACGTAATAGGCGGGCTTGAAAACCAAGAATACGTCGAAATTGCCGCCAATATAGCCGCGTACCATCACGAAAAATGGAACGGCACGGGCTACAACGCGGGGCTTTCCGGCGAGGGCATTCCGCTGTGCGCAAGAATTATGTCGATAGCGGACGTGTTTGACGCGCTGATCTCCGAGCGCTGCTACAAAAGGCCGTTTACATTGGACGAAGCGTTCACGATCATCAAGGAATCGGCGGGCTCTCACTTCGATCCGACATTAGCGGAGCTGTTTCTCGGTCTGCGCGGCGAAATAGAGAATTATCTGAAAGCTGACGAATAATTATGAAGAAAAGATCACTCCGCGGTGAGATATTAAAATACGTATACGAACGATACGGAACGCTGCCCGAATATCCGTGGGACGGCTCCCCCGACGCTGCCGTTCTGCGGCACGATGTTGGCGGCAAATGGTACGGGCTTCTGATGAACGTTCCGAAAAGCAAGTTCGGGTTTTCGGACGACGAACCCGTTGACGTTCTCAATCTGAAATGCGATCCCGTAATGAGCGGATCCATGCGGCTGAATGGCGGGATATTCCCCGCGTATCATATGAACAAGCAGCACTGGATCTCCGTGCTGCTTGACGGCACCGCCGATACCGAACTTATCAAAATGCTGATAGACACGAGCTTCGACCTCACAGCAAAGAAAGTGAAGAACAAGAAAAGCAGCCGTGCGGAGGAATGATCCGCGCGGTTCAGACGTAAAAAACAAGCCGTCCGTTATTCAATAACGGACGGCTTTAAATCGGCATAAGGCGGGTGTGCCCCTTCCCGCATCTCTTTGTAACCACAAGGGTGTGATAGCAGCACAGTCTCTACTTCAAATGCCGTTTTATTATATCATTATTATAACACTTTTATTCCCGTTTGTAAAGTAGTTTATTTTTATTTTTAAGTTTTTTTAAATTTTTTTCTCTGATTCTATAAAAT
>JAIEDJ010000029.1:0-4258 GCA_029068025.1 Oscillospiraceae bacterium
GGGTATATTCATAATCGTCACCCTGATATTCTTCATATTTACGCGCAATATTCATGGTAAATCCAAAGCTGTCATAAATATGCCTTGCGCGGTTGTTATCGTCCTCAACACCAATTGTAAACTCGGAATATCCCCGCTTTGAAAGCTCCGCGATCACATTTTTAAGCAGCATTTTGCCCAAACCGCCGCCTTGCATATCACCGCGTATTCTGAAAGCGGATAAATACGCGCGTTTATTAGGCACGGCTTCACGGGTATCATCACTTTTATACTTCGCATGAAGCTCACCGATAAGCTCGTTATCCGAAAACAGTCCGAATATTTCATATTTTCCGCTTTGTATTCTTTCGGCATTTTGTATGAGCATATCGTCTGTGTCGTTGTAATCAAACAATCCGCAAAGCAATGGCAGCTCGCTTATTTGTAATGTCCGTATAACATAGCCCATTTCCGCACCTTTCTTGATTATGTTAATGATTATGCCAATCACACGAGGTGAAATTCTCGTCAAACTCGTCGTAAGCGCACTCGAGAAGCTGTGCGCCCCATTTGTCCGAGAACTGGAATTTCAAAAATCTTCCATCAAACACAATTCCCTCGGGTTCGATATTCTTATACAAGCCGTCAAAATTGAACATCGGAAACCATTCGCGGAGCTTTGCCTCGAAATCAATATATTCCCGAGTTCCGTTGTTCGGGCGTTGGTCAAAATAATCCGAAAATTCGTCCACGTTGCCGCCGTTATAAACAGAATCATCAAGCTCCTCGGGATCGTATCCATCCGCGACCGCTTCCTCGATCTCCCAGAACGGATAGCCGCTGCCGTACAAATCCCAGAAAAGGTTAAACAACAGATTGTCGTTTATCTCCTTGACATGCTCGGCAGCTTCCTTTTCCTTTTGATTGTAGTATTCCTCGAGACCCTTGGCGATAGAATCACCGTCGCGCGGCTTGTCCTTTAAGTATGGTAAAAGCGATATGAAAAAGAAGGGCTTTTTGCCGTCAAGTTCATCAAGGATGTCCTCAAGAGTGGATTCTATCTCAATATCTTCATCATCGAAGCTTTCGTTGACATACGTTCCCGCAAGTCCAAGTGTAAACGAACCTTTGGCGAGAAATCTTCCGTCACGATAAATTATCTCAACCATTTTTGCGCACCTCAATAGAATTAGCATGAGCCGTAAGCTGCTCGCGCTTTGCGATAAGGATAATATCATCCGCAGCGTCAAGCAGCGCGTCCTTCGTGTAGCAGATATAGCTCGAACGCTTGATAAAGCTGTCGACGCCAAGCGGCGAGTAGAAACGCGCCGTTCCCGAGGTCGGAAGAACATGGTTCGGTCCTGCGTAATAGTCTCCGAGCGGCTCCGGAGAGTACTGCCCGAGGAACAGCGAACCTACGTTGTCAAGCTTGCCTATGTACTCCATAGGATTCTCGGCAACTACCTCCAAATGCTCGGGAGCGATCTTATTAGCGATCTCGACCGCGTAATCCATATCATCGCACACGATAATTCCGCCATAGTTGTCAAGCGACACGTCAATGATCTCCTTGCGCGACAGCATAGCCGACTGACGCTCGATCTCATCACGCGTTTTCTCGGCGATATCCATGCTTGTGGTGATCATAATAGCCGAAGCGAGCTTGTCATGCTCCGCCTGCGACATAAGATCTGCCGCCAGATACACGGGATTAGCACTCTCGTCCGCAAGCACAAGTATCTCGCTCGGACCGGCTACCATGTCGATGTCAACGGTTCCGTAAACAAGCTTCTTGGCTGTTGCAACAAAAATATTTCCGGGTCCTACTATTTTGGAAACGCGCGGGATCTCCTCCGTGCCGTAAGCAAGCGCCGCGATAGCTTGAGCGCCGCCGGCAAGGTAAATGCTGTCCACGCCGCAAAGCGCCGCCGCAACGAGAATATCCTTGTTCACACTGCCGTCCTTAAGCGGCGGAGTTACCATGATTATTTCCTTAACTCCGGCGATCTTCGCGGGAATAGCGTTCATAAGAACCGAAGACGGATACGCCGCCGTTCCTCCGGGAACGTACAGCCCGACCTTATCGAGCCCGCGCACGCGCTGTCCTATGATAACACCGTTTTCTTCGGTAACGCAGAATCCCTCGCGCTTCTGACGGGTGTGGAACGCGGTGATGTTCTCCACGGCGTTCAGCATAGCATTCACGAAGTCCGGCGATTTTTCGTTTGCCTCGGTAAGCGCGTCCTGAATAGCCTCGTCCGGCACGCGGTAATACTGCGCGTTCGGGCAGTCGAATTTCGCGGTATATTCCTTTACGGCTTTATCGCCGTTCTGCTTAACGTCTTCCAAAATAGCCTTGACGGTCTTCTCGACCTCGGCGTTTACTTCACCCGCGCGCTTTTCGACCTCGGCGAGGAACTTCTTCTCATCGCCGTTTGCTTTTATTATTCTGATCATTACAAATTCTCCTTATTTAAAAGAAATTTCAAAACCGGCGGGCAAAGCCCACCTAGCCAGCCCCACTCGGCTCCGTTAGCTTTTTGCGCAAAGCGTATAATGTGCGCACTTCGTGCTCCACTGCGCCGAGCGGGACTGCTTTTTGAAATTTCTCCTGTATCATTAAAATGTTGACAGTTTTTATACAGACAGCATCGGCTATTGCGGAAGCTGCGCATTTATAAGCTTTACGATCTCGGAAATTCTCTCCTGCTTGAGCTTCATGCTTACGGTGTTGACGATAAGCCGTGCCGAGATAGGCGCAACGTCCTCGAACACTTCCAAGCCGTTTTCCTTGAGAGTGGTTCCCGTCTCGACAATATCAACAATTCCGTCCGACAGCCCCACCAGCGGAGCAAGCTCCACCGAACCCTCGATCTTTACAATATCAACATCAATTCCTTTGGATTCAAAGAAATTACGCGTAACTTCGGGATACTTTGTAGCCACAGTCTTCACGCCGTAGCCCTTGTAAAAATCATAGCCATTCTTTACGGCGAGCGCGAATTTGCACTTCCCGAACCCAAGATCCATTATCTCAAAGAACTTTCCGCCGTGCTCCATGATCGTGTCCTTGCCGACAACTCCCAAATCGCACACGCCGTGCTCAACGTATGTGATAACGTCCGCCGCCTTAGCAAGCACTACCTCGATATCTTCGTTCGGGATAGACAAAATCAGTTTTCTGCCCTTATTGCGGAGTTCGGAAACGTCATAGCCGATCTTTTCAAGCAGATCTACCGCTTTATTCTCAATGCGCCCCTTAGTGAGAGCAATTCTGACTTTTCTGTTTTCCATCGCTCACACCTCCTCGGACGAGATCCCGCCGTCTGCCTTTACAATATCCACGCGCCGTATGCCGTGTGACTTTGCGTACTTAGCCGCACATTTCGGACATTCGCCGAGGAAATTATACACCGACTTTCCGTCGGAGATCAGCTTTTCGCAATGCTTAAGCGCCGCGGTCTCCGCGCCCGCTTCTCCGAAAACAAGCACGTCGGGAGCAGTTTTCAGCGTGTCCTTCTGCTTTTTCAGAAGAACCTTAGCCGCCGCTTCAACATTCACAGCGAAACCTACCGCGCCCGCCTCACGTCCGAACTCGCCGAGCAGCGTATCATACCGTCCGCCGGATAGCGCAGGCTGACCGTAGCCCTCCACATATCCGCGGAAAATGATCCCCGTGTAGTAGTTTTTCTTGTGGACAAGTCCCAGATCGACGCGTATTTTATCCGCAGGGATAACCTCCGCCAGATCCTCACACAGCTTTTTAAGTCTGCTGAGCTTATTTTTGAGAACCTCGCCCTTGAGGAATTCCTTAGCCCTGTCGAAAACTTCCATACCGCCAAACAGCTTAGGAAGTGCTATGAGCGCCCTTTCTTCGGGTTTGTCCGCACCCTTGAACGCGCTGTCCAGCATGGGATAATCCTTCGTCTCGATCCAACCGTGGATATTCTCCGCAAGCTGTTCACTGCCGCAGTCATAATTCGCCATAAGCTCGCGGAAAATGCCGCTGTCGCCGATCTCAAGACGGTAATCCTCATCACAAGCCGCAAGAGCCTTTGCGGCAAGTACAAGCGCTTCATAGTCGGCGGACTCGCTTCTTCCGCCGAGTATCTCTATACCGCTTTGAGCGATCTCGTCGTCACGCCCGCTGTCCTTGGGATTCACCATAAAGATATTCTGATTATAGAACAGCTTAAGCGGCAGCTCCTCGCCGCGCAGACGCGTTGCCGCAACTCTCGCTATCGGCATCGTATTGTCCGGACGAAGCACCATCAGACGG